>DASYUQ010000078.1 GCA_036001065.1 Candidatus Methylomirabilota bacterium | reverse complement strand
GGCCCGGTGCCGATCGGGTTCTCCTGCAGCCACTCGTGGCCCTTCTCGCGGATCGCCTTCTCGGACTGGATCACCTGCGCGGTCATCCGCTCGACGAAGAGCGGGTACGGACCGTCGGTCTTGAAGCGAACGGTGAGGTCGTCGACGACCTCTATCGTCTTGATCTTGGCGTGGTTCCCGCGGGCGGTGAGCTTGTTCTCGGGATTCAGCACGCGCTCGAACGTAGCCTTGACGTCCTTCGCGCCGAACAGCGTGCCGTCGTGAAACTTCACGCCCTTGCGGAGCTTGACCTCCCAGGTCGTGTCGTTGAGCGCCTTCCAGGACACGGCCAGGCTCGGGCCCACCTTGCCCGTCTTGGTGTCGCGGGCGGCCAGGTGGTCGAACACGTTGTACCCGAGGATGATGGCCTCGCGAAGCACCGAGTTGGGCGGATCCCAGGTGTTGACGTCCGACTGCAGGGCGTAGACGACGGTGTCGCCCTTGGTCTGGGCGCCGACGGAGACAGGCGCGGCCAAACCCAGGACGATCGGGAGCACGGCTGCAAATGCGACGGCACGACACATGAGTGTCCTCCTAGTGTCAAACCACCACGGCCCTCGCCGAGGGGTTACTGGTCGCGGGCGATGAGGCCGTACATCGACGGGCGGCGCTGCAGCATCAGGGGGTAGCGGTACTTGACCTCGTCGATTTGGGCCAGGTCGATCGTCGTCACCGTCACGCACTCGCGGTCGGGAGCCGTGGCGACGATGACGCGGGCCTTGTCCCGGTCGTCGGTGGTCATCTGGACGGTCGCGACCTTGAGTTTCATCGGCACTCTCCCGTGTCGGCGGTGGCTGGCGTTACGCTAGACTCGGCGGGCGGGTGAGTCAAGCCCAGCCGCCGGGGCCACCGAGCCGTGGATGCTCCCCTGGTACCGCCGGGGGTGACGGGCGGCTGACTACGCGAAGACTTTTCTGGCCGTCTTCGGGAGCGACTTCGGCAAGGCTACCTGGAGGAAGTGCCTCTTCGGATAGAGGTAGCCTTCGCCATCCTCATCAATGACGCGGATATAGCCGTGCTTTGCGCCTTCGGCATCATGCATTGCCCGATAGACCTTCCGCAGCTCGAGCGACTCCGGATTGTTCTTATTGTAAATGCAGACGACATACATCGTCCTGGAGCTCACCCGCTTACCACGTCTCAGGGAAGAACCGGATGATTTTGAAGCCCGTTCGACCGACACCGTGCGCCTCATACCAATGGATCTCCGCTTCGCGTATCCTACCATCGACCAACCGGACGGTGGCGATGCCCTTCAGCTTTCGCCACCGCCCGCCACCATATCTCCGTTGTAAAAAGCGCCTGACGCGAAGCCTGCTGCCTTTTGCGATCAGCTCAATATTTCTGATTTCGCCGAGCAGCTCGAAGTCCACGCGGGCTTCCCCACGCTCGAATACCAGACCGGCCGGTCGGCGAAAATGTCCAGAAACGTAGACAACGCGGTCAGGGCCGCGGCGTGGTGACGATCAGGTCCTCCATCGGCGAGACCTGCTTGGCCACGTTCTGGTGCTTCCCGCATCAGAGCGACGCGGTCAGGCGGGCAAGCTCCGGATACTCCCGCCGCGCCTCGGCGGCTTCCGCTTTGAGCAGCCTGAGCGCTTCGGGGACGTGCTTGAGGAAGTACTTCTTCCCCTTCACCTCGGCGAGAAATCCGTAGGCGCCGAGGGCCTGCATGTGGCGTTGGAGACGGCAAGGGATCAGGCTCTGCAGAAAGCTCGATTCATCGAACGCCGTGAACGCATCGGCCTTCATCTCGCCCACGTAGTAGGCGAGCAACCGCTCGCGCATCGGGTCCTCGAGCCGATAGTAGGGGTCCCAGAGCACCGAGGCGACGTCATAGGCGGGCGGCGCCATGCGCGCGCCCTGGTAGTCGATGAATCGGGGCACGCCGGCGGTGATCATGATGTTCTGACACTGGAAGTCGCGATGGATGATGCCCTTGGCCTGGGCATCGACTCGCTGGGAAAGACGGTGGAGCTCCTCGTCGATGGCGGGCCGGTTCGTGATGGCGTGCTGGCGGAGCCCCGTAACGAAGCGGTCGAGGAAATACGTCGTCTCCCACCTGAAATAGTCGTAATCGAAGATCCGCGTTTTCAGGAGAAGGCACTCGTGGACGTGCCGCGTGGCCGTCGTGTGGAGCGTGACGAGGCGCCGGAGGACGCCACGATAGACCCGCTCGACGCTCCGGGTGTCGTGGGGGAGCTTGAGATACGCGTACAGCGAGGTATCGCCCAGGTCCTCGAACAGGGCACGCTTGTTCGCGCTATCCGCCGAGAGGAGCTCAGGCACCGGGACCGCGTGGCGGGCGAAGAAGCCGGTGTACGCGAGATGCCGTTCGAAGTCCGGATCCTCCGGGCGGCATTCCATCAGCACCGCGGTCCGACCGTCGTGCCGCACGCGGAAGTACCGTCGGTCCGATCCGCCGAGACCGATGAGAATGGCATCGCACCAGACGGCAGAGTCGGGAGCGGGCGTCGATCCGCGGGCGTCCGTGGTGTGAACGCCGAAATGCCGGGCCAGGAGCGGATCGCTCAGGGGGAGCCGCTTCTTCTCGGCGGCATGGAGCGACGGCTGCATGTCGGACTCTGCGAGGGAGATCAGGTAACCCGGTCCGATGATCCCGTTTTCATGACGTCCCGAGACGTCGGCCCCCGGCATCACGATGCAGTTTCTGATCCGCGATCCATCCCGGATCTCGCTGCCGGACTCCAGGACGACATAACCGTCGAGCTCGATGCGCCCACAGCGGGCGGCGGAGGAGAGATAGACCGTCTCGCCGTCTTCCCGGAGAGCGTCGAGGACACCCCTCGCATAGGTCGTGGGATCCCCCACGTCGTTCCAGTAGCAGCCGGTGAAGTCCATGGCCCGGACCTTCCGGCCGGCTTTGGACGCGGCGATCCAGGCGACCGTGGCATGGGAGACACCCGCGGGAAGAAACGTCAGGATCCCTGGCGAATAGACGGCGATGCCGGTATAGGCGACTTTGTCGGCGATGGTCGACGGGTCCGGCTTCGAAGCGCCGGGGTTCTCCACGTCCAGCACCTGGCCGTTCCCATCGACGACCACGTTGCTCAAATGCGGCAAGCGGTGGCACACGAGCGTCGCGGTATTGCCCGAGGAGAGATGCTCCTCGATCAGGCGGGAGAAATCGATGTCCAGGAGGATATCCGAATTGTGGACGATGAAGGGCCCCCCGGACAGAAAGGATTCGGCGTTCTTGAGCGCGCCGCCGGTGCCGAGGATCGGGTCTTCTGGAAAGAACGTGATTCGGTCGCGCCAGGGCGAGGTCACGGCCCAGGCGCGCAGCAGATCGGCCTTCCAGTGCAGGTTGATGCCGATCTGGCCGTCGCAGACCGCCGTGAGTCTCTCCAGAATGCGCTCGATGATCGGCTTGCCGAGGATTGGCAGGAGCGGCTTGGGCAGGTAATTCGTGACCGGTCTCAGCCGTTCGCCGAGGCCGGCCGCGGGGAGAAAGACGGCGAGCGGATATCCCGGCATCCCGACGAGCTTATCGCAAACAGCCCCTAGGCCCTACCGCCCGCTTAAACGGCCCTCACTGAATGACGCGGTCCGCCCGCGACAGCAGGGACGGCGGAATGGGCAGGCCGAGGGCCTTGGCGGTCTTCAGGTTGATGACCAGCTCGAACTTCGTCGGTTGCTCGACCGGAAGATCGGCCGGTTTCGCCCCCTTGAGGATCCCGTCGACGAGGCGCGCCGCCTGCTTGCCCAGCTCGCGGTCGTTCGCGGAGTAGCAGGCCAGGCCGCCCCGCTCCACCCAGAACGCGCCGTGGAACATCGTCGGGATTACCCCCCGGGGCGCGATCTCAAGGATGAACCCGGGGATGTTCAAGGAGAGGAACCGGGGCGAGAAGATCCCGTCCGCTTCACCCTTCCGGAGTCCGGTGATCGCCGCCCGCGCCTCCTCCTCGCTCCGCAGAGGCCGCTCCACGAGCGTGAGACCGAGACGCCGGGCGGCGTCGCGGTGCACCGCCAGATGCGCGACCATATACGGATTCGTCGCGTCGTAGGGCAGCAGGATCCGCTTCAGACCAGGAACCAGCTCGCGAAAGATCTCCATCCGCTTCGGCGCCAGGTCGACGTCCAGATCGGCGATCCCCGTGACGTTGCCGCCCGGCCGCGCGAAGCTCTGCACCAGTCCCAATCCAACCGGGTCGCTCCCACCGATGAAGACGATCGGGATCCGATTCGTCGCCGTCTGGGCCGCCTTGGCCGCAGTGCCGGAATCGGTCGTCACGATGATGTCCACCCCGTGCCGGACGAGGTCGCGCGCGGCCGCGGGAAGGTCGGCGGGCTTGCCTTCGGTGAAGCGCACCCCGATCGTGAAGTCCTGGTCCTCGCGGTAGCCGAGCTCCTGGAGGCCGTCGCGCAGCCCGATGATGGCCGGCGTCGGTCCCCATGATTCCGTCAGCGCCCCGATCTTGACCAGGCGCGCCGCCTCGGCCACGACATCACGGCCGATCAGCTCGCCGGCGGCGAGGACGATCCCGAGCAACACCTGACGCCGCGGAAGGCTCGTCACGGCAGGCGCGGGGCCGGTTCGGCCAGCAGCGCCTCGATGAGCGCCCGGGCCGGCGCGCTCGCCCACTCGCGCGACCCCACGGCGAACGCCACGGCGCGCCCGTCCCGCCCGACGACGAACGTCGTCGGGAGACCGATCACGCCGTACAGGGCGTTGATCTGACCGCCCGGATCGAGCACGAGCGGGAACGTCAGGCCCAGCTCCTTGGCGTAGCGCCCGACTGCGTCCCTGCCCTCGCGGGCGTTGATCCCGATGATCGCGAGCCCCCGCGACGCGAACTCGCGGTGGAGCCGCTCCAGCACGGGCATCTCGGGGCGACACTCGAGACACCAGCTCGCCCAGAAGTTCACGACAACCACCTTGCCGCGGAGCTCCGTCATCGAGAGCTGCCGGGCGTCGAGGGTGCGGCCACTGAAGTGGGGAGGCATCGTGCCGGCGCGATAGCCGACGAGGGCCAGGGGCTCGAGCAGTGACGCCACCGCCGGCTGGTCGGCGCCCGCGGGACTCCAGGCGGCCACCACGAGCAGCCCCCCCGCGAGCCGGGACCTCCACCCGCCCCCCATCGCCGCCGAGCGGCCCGCCGGCATCGTCAGCGCTTTCCGACGACTTCCCGGATCTCCCGCAGCAGGGTCTCGCTATACACCACCGTCGTCGGCCCGTTCTCGATGATCCACTTCTTGCGGATGATGCCCTGCGGATCGATGAGAAAAAACGACCGGTGGGCGGTCATCGTTTTGTCATTGAGGACCCCGTAGCTGCGCATGACCTTCCGCTCGGGAAAGTCGCTGAGCAGCGGGTACGGCAGCTTCAGGGATTCGGCGAAGACCTGCTGCGAGAAGGTCGTGTTGGCGCTGACGGCGAGGTTCTGGACACCGAGGGTTTCGAAGCGCTTGTAGTCGGCCTTCCTGGCCGACAGGTTCGCCGCTCACGTGGGAGCAAAGTCTGCGCCGTAGAATTCGAGGAGCACGAACTTCTTGCCCCGAAAGTCGTTCAGGGAAACGTCGCCGCCAGAGGTGCTCGCCAGGCTGAAGTCGGGCGCTCGCTCGCCCACCTCCGCTGCCATGACCGGCCCTGGGCCGACGACGACCCAGGTCACCGCGAGTGCGGCGCCCAACAGAACCCCGCCGACCATTCGTCTCCTGAGAGTCACCATGCCCGTCCCTTTCCGCGCTCACACGTCAGCGCTCGTTCCGGGCCCATTCTACCTCGTCAGCGCTGCCGGTGGCGCCACGGGTCCACGTACACCGCGCCGGCGATGACCCCAGGGGCGGCGGGTCTTCCCCAACCTGACGGTGGCCGAGAACCTGGCCATCGGCCGGATGGGCCGCGACGGTCGCGGCAGCGCGACCCAAGAGGGCCCGGCCCGCGCCCTGCTCTCCTACTTCGACCTGCGCCGCCGGAGGCTGTGGTTCTAGGGGCGGCCGGCCTGGCGCCGGTCACCGAAAGGGCGACTGTATCTTCTATTGGACACTCCATGAGAGTTACCTGGCGGCCCGCCGAACGCGGATATACTTTGCGGTAGCGGGAGGCGAAGCGATGGCGACCCCAGATCCAGAACGGCACCCCGAGGGGCTCGTGACGATGAGGCTCACGATTACCTCAGAAGAGCAGGCCGAGCAGGTGACGGCCGCCACCCGCTCGGCGCAGGCCCTGGTGCGTCACTACTTGCCCCTGCTTCTATTCGTGGCTTGCGCCGCGATCATCCCATACTTCATCCCCTCTGGCGCGCTGAACAGTCTCCCCCCTGTCCTCGTCGTCGGCTACTACAGCCTGCTGGCCTTCATCGCAGGCTGGTTTGGCATCAACTGGATTCTTCGGACTGCTCGGCTCGTCGTCCGCGCGAGCCGCAGCTATAGTGGCGATCTTGACGAGGAGGCACGGAGGAAAGTACTCGAGCCATCCTCAGCTGTCTCCTTGCGGTTACCGTCATCTTTACCTCCGCCTACCACTGGCTGATGTTCGGATCGAGCCTGACGGTGGGTTCCATGACCGAAGCTCTCAACTATTCTGTCCAGACCATTACGACCGTCGACTACGGCAACTGGGTACCTTCCGGCTGGGATACGGACAAAGAAGAGCTTCAGAAGCGAATCTTGCACGTCAAGGCGCTCTCCGTTCCGTTTATGCTGGTCGGCGGCGCTTTGTTCGCCGTCCTCATTGGAATCGTGTCGAACGCGCTGTCTCGTCGGTAGACGAGTTCACCACGGACGCTCTTCACGGACCTTCGCGAGTGCTCGACTGGCGCGACGCGACAAGCGCCTGCCCCCACGAGGGGCCACCCCGCGCTCTGCTCTCCGACTTCGACCTGCGCCGCCGGGTCCTGTGGTTTTAGGGGCAGGCTGGTCTGACGCCGGTCACCGAAACGGCGACTTACTCGATAACCTTGGCCGCCCGGATGCGGACAGACGGCGGGATCGTGAGGCCGATCTCCCGGGCGGTGCGGAGATTGAGGGCGAGTTCGATCTTGTCGTAGTTCTCGACCGGGAGGTCCTTGGGGTGAGTACCCGCCAGGATCCGCTGGACATGCTTCGCCGACATGCGACCGGCTCTGGTGGACGGCCGGACCGTCAGCGTGGTGTGCTACTCTCCGGGCATGGAGCTTTATCCGGCCGACCCGCGATCAATCGCTTGACCGGAAGAGAAGATTTACGCGGAAAAGTGTCGTGCGGACTTTGAGATACGGTATCCCGGGCAATACGTCGCTATCGACGTGACTGAGATGAGCCGGGCGAGTTCTATACTGGCGAGGTGCACTTCACTTGGGATCCCGCAAAGGCTGCTGCGAACCTAAAGAAGCACCGCGTGAGCTTCCCTGAGGCTGCGACCGTGCTGGAAGATCCGCTTTCGACGACCTTTCCCGACGAGAGCCACTCGACGGGGGAACGGCGTTTCGTGACGATTGGAGCGTCGACGCGCGGCCGGCTCCTCGTCGTCGCGCACGCCGAACGTGACGACACAATCCGCATCGTCAGCGCCCGACGAGCGACGAGGCGCGAGCGAGCATTCTATGAGCAAAAATAGTCCACCAGATTACGACGAGCTCCGGCCGGAGTACGACTTTGCCTCGATGAAGGGTGGCGTACGGGGGAAGTACGCCGCGCGGCTTCGAAAGGATGGAAGCAATCTTGTCCTGCTCGAGCCGGAAGTCGCTGAGGCCTTCCCTTCCGATGCCGCGGTCAACGAGGCGCTTCGAGGCGTTCTCAATACTACCCGCGCCGTCCGAGGAAAGGGTGGGCTGTCTAACAGGGCACTAAAGCCGACGAAACGCGCTAGCGGGCCGCCGAAGAAGCGCAAGCCCGCTCGTGCGGCTCGCGGTTGAGTGCCTGGTCTACCCCGTATCGTCCCGCTCGACGCTCTTGGGCATTACTCGCTCTCCGCCACGCGGCGCCAGGGTCCCGCCCCACGCAGACCGCCTTTCCCACCTTCTGGAGCTCTATCGGTCGGTTGACCTCGATGCCACATGGCGGTAGCATCTGTGCCAAGTTGCAGAGGAGGCTCGCCGGATGATCTCGACCGCGCGGCTCGTCCAGGCGCTGGGCGGCCAGGGCGTGCTCAGGAAGCGCCGGGCCACGTACGAGGCGATCATCGACACGGCCCGCACGGGACTCCCCTACGCGGCCCTCGAGACCATCGCCACCCGCTTCGAGATTCCCCAGGAGACCCTCGTCCGCGTCCTGCACCTGCCGCCCCGCACGCTGGCCCGGCGGAAGAAGGCGCGCCGGCTGAGCGCGGATGAGTCCGACCGGCTCCTGCGCCTGGCCCGGGTGGCGGCCCGGGCGGAAGAGGTGCTGGGCAGCCGGGAGCGGGCGGGCGCCTGGCTGCGCGGAACCGTCCGGGCGCTCGGCCAGGTCCGCCCCCTCGATCTGCTCGATACCGACCTCGGGGCGCAGCAGGTCGAGCGGATCCTCGGTCGCATCGAGCACGGCGTCTACAGCTGATCCGCGTCTGGCGGATCACGCGCGCCCGGCACGCGGCCTTCGACGGCGAAGGGGCCCGCCGTCACGGGGGCCGCTGTACCCGGCCGGGCATCCCGGTCGTCTACACCTCGGCGAGCCTGGCGCTGGCCGCCCTCGAGATCTTCGTCAATCTCGAGCGGCCGCAGCCGCCGGGCGACCTGGTCGCGATCGCGGCCGACATTCCCGAGACGCTGACCATCTCCCGGCTACCGCCGTCCGAGCTTCCGGCGAACTGGCGGAGCTACCCCGCGCAGGAGGCGCTCGCCGAACTCGGAACGCGCTGGGCGCGCGAGCTGAAAAGTGCGGTGCTCGCCGTGCCCTCGGCCGTCATCCCCCAGGAGCTGAACTACCTGCTCAATCCCCTGCACTCCCGCTTCAAACGCATCCGGGTAGGCGCCCCCGAGGCCTTCCGCTTCGATGCACGCCTGCGGCGCGGCTGAGCGGCCCGGGCAAGAAGCCGCTCGCCGATCCGCCCCGCTGGCCTGTCCACCTCACATCGGCGGCCGCCACCCCTTCGGCTGGCGCACCGCCGTGATGTCCACCTGGTCGGCGGTCTCCTTGGTGACGACGAAGATCGGCGTGAAGAGCTTGTCGGGGATCGGCTTCTTCTCCAGCGCGAGGATGGCCACCCGGATGCCCCAGCGCCCCATGGTGACGGGCACCTGCACCATGGCCGCGGAGATCCAGCCCTCGCGCACGAGCTTCTCGGTGTCGTCGTTGTAGTCCACGGTCGTGACGATCACCTGCCCCGGCTTCTTGCCCTGGGCCAGGAGCGCCTGCACGGCGCCGATGGTCAGGCGGTCGCCGCCCGAGTAGACGGCGTCGATCTTGGGGAAGGCCTGGCTCCAGTCCTCCATGAGCTTGAGGCCCTTGTCGGTGGCGTTGGGCGTCCACTGCTCGGAGAGCACCTTGATGCCGGGGTGCTTGGCCACGTACTCCTTGAAGCCCTTGGCGCGCAGGATGAAGGCGCTGTTGCCGCTCACACCGCTGATCATGACGACGTTGCCCTGCCCTCTGAGCCCCTTGACGATGTACTCGCCCTGCAGGCGCCCCAGCTCGTAGTCGTCGGAGCGGATGCGCCCGAGCACCTTGGGGTTGTCGCTCATGATGTTGACGTTGACCACGGGGATGCCCGCGGCGAGGGCCTGGTCGATCTGGGCCACCGCCGTCGCCGTCGTGCCGGGCACGATGCAGATGGCGTCCACCTTGTTGGCGATCAGGTCCTCCATCTGGGAGACCTGCTTGGCCACGTTCTTGTGCTCGCCCGCGTCGTAGAGGATGACCTTGGCGCCGAGCTTCTCGGCCTCGTCCACGAAGCCGTAGGCCTGGGCCACGAAGTGCGGGATGGCCATGTTGGGCTCGAGCACGCCGATGCGGTAGCTCTTGGCCGGCTTGGGCGGGCGCTTGATGGGCTCCTCGGCCGCCAGCCCCGCGCCTGCCACGAGCGCCAGCGCCGCCACTCCGATCCACGCCGTCAGGATGCGTCGCATATGAGCCTCCTATCCAAACGCGAGGCAGCGGTCTCCCGCGCCCTGTTCATGCCCGCACTCGAAATATTGGCCCGCGTTGCCGAGTAAGGGCGAGCCTGGTGTCATCAGCTCGCGACCCGCCGCGGAGCGGTACTGAAACGTGCCCGCCGCGACGATGGCGATGTTGACGTGCGGGTGCCGCTCTTCGAACGGATGATCGTGCAGGCCGGAAGTACAGACCACATCGGCCACCGTCCAGCCGTCGCCGTGGGCCAGCACGCGGGCCGTGGTATGGCCCGGGGCACCGTTCAGGGCGCGCCGCGCCAAAGCCCACTCCACTTCGACCGCAATTTTCGCCAAGAATTCGTCTCCCGGGGTGCCGTATAAGACTTTTAGCACACTGGAGGGCCGCAAGGAGGGCTGACGATGAAAGAGGATTTTCAGGCCGTGATGGCGGCTCCGGGCCGCTCGCCCGAAATCCCCGAAACGGCGGATGCGTACGGATGGCTGATCGGAAGCTGGGAGCTGGACGTCCACCATTACGCTGGCCGTGACGCGCGCGGCAGCACGGGCGAGGCCCACTTCGGCTGGGTGCTCGAACGCCGCGCCGTGCAGGACGTCTGGATCATGCCCCGGCGTTCGGAGCGTACGGCGGACCCGGGCAAGACCAGGAACATGTACGGTACGACGCTCCGCGTGTGGGACCCATCGATGCAGGCCTGGCGTGTCACGTGGATCGATCCGGTGACAGGCAGCCGTGACCAACTGATCGGCCGTCGGAGCGGCCAGGACGTCGTCCAGGTCGGCACTCACGGGAATGGCACGCCGATCCGTTGGGTGTTCACCGAGATCACGCCAGACTCGTTCCGTTGGATCGGCGAAGTGCTGGAGCCGGATGGCCAGACCTGGAAGCTCGAAGGCGAGTTCCGCGCCAAGCGCATGCGCTGAGCCTCTTGACCTTGCCCCTTGGGGCAAGGGCTATGCTCCTCTCATGGGGGACAACGGACTGCTCATCGGGGAGGTAGCGGCGCGCAGCGGCCTCAGCCGCAAGGCGCTCCGGCTGTACGAAGCGCGCGGGATTCTCACGGCCCCCCGGCGCACGCCATCCGGCTACCGATACTACGACTCCGACGTGCTGAGGCTGCTGACGTTCGTGAGTCAGGCCCGCCGGCTGGGGCTCACGCTCGCCGAAATCAGGCGCATCGTGGCGCTCCGGCGTGCGGGCTCCGCCCCCTGCGTCCACATCCGAGCGCTCCTGCAGCAGAAGGTCGCGGACCTCGAGGGCATGCTCGCCGGGGTGCGCAGCATCCTCAGCTCCTGGCGCTCGACTGATAGGCGCCTGGCCGCCGTATGCCCGCACATCGAAGCGAAGGGAGGTGACGCACCATGGAAAGATTCTCGCTCTGCCCCTCGTGCACGGCCTGTCCGGAGGTCGTCGTCGAGGGCGACACTATCTGTATCGGCGAGGACGAGAACACCGTCGTTCTCCAAAAGACGGAGTGGAACGTCCTAGTCGATCTCATCCGGTCTGGTCAGCTCACGCGGCTGTGAGACGAAAGCGGCCGGGGGCCATCAGCGCCCCCGGCCCGTCCTTCGAAGGGTCCTTAGATCGCCCGACACATCTCACCGCTGACGGTGGCGCCACTGGTCCACGTACACCGCGCCGGCGATGATCACGCCCATCGCCACCATCTGGTAATAGGTCGACACGTTGATGAGGTTGAGGCCGTTGGTGAGGATGCCCATGGCCACCACCCCGAGCAGCGTGTTGAAGATGCTGCCCCGCCCGCGCCCGAGCGCGGTGCCGCCGATGACCGTCGCTGCGATGGACTCGAGCTCCGCGCCCTCGCCGAGCGTGGCGTGGCCGGAGACCGCGCGCGAGGTGAGGATGACCGCGGCGGCGCCGACCAGCAGACCGTGCAGCGCCCACACGCTCACCTTGTAGCGCGCCACGGGCACGCCGGAGTACACGGCCGCCTCCTCGTTGCCGCCGATGGCATACACGTAGCGCCCGAAGCGCGTCTTCTTCATGAGGAGATGGCAGCCCAGGAATGCGACGGCCGCGATGACCGCAGGCAGCGGCAGCGTCAGCACGTGGCCGGCGCCGAGCCAGCGGTAGTCGGGCGGCAGGTCGGTGATGGGCAGGCCGCCCGAGAGGATCAGCGCCAGGCCGCGCGCCGCCGAGAACATCGCCAGCGTGGCAATGAAGGGCGGCAGCCCCGCCCTGGCGACCATGAAGCCGTTCAGCGCGCCGACGGCCACGCCCATGAGCACACCTGCGAGCATCCCCGGCCAGAGCCCGAGCTGGATCATGGCGAGCGACCCGGCAACGGAGATGAGGCCGATGACCATGCCGACGGAGAGATCGAAGCCGCCCGAGAGGATGACCATCGTCTGGCCGCAGGCGGTGATGCCGAGGATCGCCGTCTGGCGGGCGACGTTTCGCAGGTTCGTCGCACTGTAGAAGTTCGGGTTGAGGAATGAGAAGACGAGGATCATGGCGACGATGACCGCCGGCAGGCCCACGCGCGACCACGTGGCCGCGCTCGCCCAGTCGGCCAGGCGCCCGCGCGCGGGCGTTGCCTCGACCGTCAGCTCCGCCGGGTCCGCCACGCTCATCGGCCGGAGGCCAGGTGGCTCACGCCGCTCGCCTCAGCGCCGACGATCGCCTTGACGACCTCGTCCATCGTGGTCTCGCCGATCCGCCGGACGGCCACGCGCTGGCCCCCGCGCAGCACCATCACGCGGTCGGCCACGGTGAAGATGTCCTGGAGCCGGTGGCTGATGAGGATGACGCTCACGCCCTTGGCGCGGAGCTGCACGACGAGATCGAGGACCTTGCCGACCTCCTTCACCGCGAGGCTCGCCGTGGGCTCGTCCATGATGACGACGCGCGCCTGGAAGGCCACGGCCCGCGCGATGGCCACGGCCTGCTGCTGGCCGCCCGACAGGCGCTCGACCTGTCGCCGGACGGAGTCGATGTTGATGCGCAGGCGACCGAGCAGCGCGCGCGTCTCGGACTCCATGCGCCGCTCGTCGAGCCACTCCACGGCGTGGGGCAGCGCCGCGCGCGTCACCTCGCGGCCGAGAAAGACGTTGGCGACGACGTCGAGGTTCGGGGCCAGCGCCAGGTTCTGGTAGATCATCTCGATGCCGAGGGCGCGCGAGTCGCGCGGCGAGTGGAAGACGACGCGCCGGCCCTCGAAGAGGATCTCGCCCGCGTCGGGGCGGTGCACGCCGGTGAGGACCTTCATCAGCGTGGACTTGCCGGCGGCGTTGTCGCCGACCAGGCCCAGCACCTCGCCGGCCTGGAGCTCGAGGTCCACGCCGCCGAGCGCCCGCACGGCGCCGAAGGCCTTGCTGATGCCGCGCATCTCGACAAATGGTGTGGACGTCACTCGATCACCTGATCGGCCCGAACTTTGTTGGCTGCTCGATCGGGAGGTCCGCGGGCCTCGCGCCCTTGAGGATCTTGTCGACATAGATGGCGGCACGCCGAAACAGATAATGGAAGTCCGGCCCATAGGACATGAGGCCACCTGCCTGCACGAATTCGACCCCGGGGTACATGGCGGGCAGTCGGTTCTTCGCCGCAAGCTCCACGACGCGTTCGCGTTGGCTGAAGAACATCGCGTCATTGAGCGTGGCAAGGGCACTGGCGCGCCACCTGGTCATCGCTGAGTAGGCGCTCGCCAGGTCCTCAGGGCTGCGCGCCTCAAAAGCCTGGAAGTCCAAGCCACGAAGCTTCTTATATCCGAGACCGAGTCAGATAAACAACCGTATCGGCCAGGCCGTCCGGATATTGCCGGACGATTCGGCCGAGGCCCTTGACGATCGTCCCGAATTCGTCGGTCCGAACGCTGGAGGGGACGAGGATGATCCCTGCGTGCGACTCATTGCTGGCGATCGTCTCCGCCGTCAACGCCGCGTAGTCCCTGATGTCACAGGTAACGATGACCCGCTCATTGCGTGTCGCGTGCCGGAGTTGAGCGCGGTCGTCGAGCTGCGTATGGCCGACTTCGTGCGCGCTCACGGCACCGATCCCCCGCGCGCGCAGCGTCGCCGCGATCCGCGGCGACAGGTTCGCGTCGAGGTAGAGCTTCAATCAATGCTGACGAAGCGCATTAGACCGGGAAACCGTCGCTCAATTTCTTCGGGAGTCAGCGCTGCGTTGGCCTCGACTTCTCGGTTGATTTCATCGGTGTAGCGGCTGTAATACAGCAGCGCCGATGTGATCTGGGTTTGTGACAGATGCGGAAACGCCTTTTGGACCCGCTTGAGATTCCGGTCGCGCACGTAATCACGAAGGACTTCCCACACCGCCAGCCCCGTCCCGGCGATGTTTGCTCTCCGGCCGGCAGGCTCCGTGGCGAAGTAGATACCCGGGCACTCCCGCATGCGGATGCCCTCCTCGATCAGCTCCTGCGCGATCTCCGACACCGATCGGCGACTTCGCGCCGCCCAGCCTTCGAGGTTCTCACGGACGGAACGCCGCAGCCGCATGGTGGTCGATACGCTGCCTTCGGAGCGGCGCGGCTTCCGGTACCGGCTCGACGACTTACCCGGCATGTGCTGAGCTTACAACGTAAGACAGTCGGTTACAACCTATTGCCACCCTCCGCGCTCAGTCGATGCGCCCGCCCGAGAAGCGGCGCCCGGGGACGGACAGGTAGTAGCCGACCGCCTGACCGCCGTCGCAGCCGACGAGCGAGCCGGTCGTGTAGCGCGCCTCGTCGGAAGCGAGGAAGACGGCCACAGGGGCCACGTCGTCGCCGCTGCCAACGCGCCCCATGGGCACGCCCTTGCGCCGGCCCTCGTAGATCTCCTGGTCGGCGTACATGCCCTCGGTACCCGGCGTGCGGATGTAGCCGGGGGCTATCGCGTTGGCGCGGATGCCGTAGGGCGCCCACTCGAGGGCCATGAGCTGCGTCAGCATGATGAGCCCGGCCTTCACCACGCTGTAGGCGCCGGCCCAGTTGTAGGGAAACACGCCAGCGACGGACGCGATGTTGACGAAGCAGCCGGAGCGCTGGCGGATCATGTGGCGCGCCGCGGCCTGGCTGACGAGGAAGGCGCCCTTGAGGCCGATGTTCATCGTCGTGTCCCACGACGCCTCCGGCAGCTCCTCCAGCTTGCCGGGGACGATCCTCATTGCGTTGTTGACGACGATATCCACGCGCCCCCGCTCGCGCACGGTCGTCTCGATCAGGCGCGCGATGTCCGCGGGCTTCGCGATGTCGGCGGCAACGGCGAGCGACTTGGAGCCCAGGCGCGCGGCCTCAGCCGCCGTCGCCTCGGCGGTGGCCGGATCGATGTCGTTGACGACGACGTGCGCGCCCTCGCGGGCGTAAGCGAGCGCGATGGCCTGGCCGATGCCGCGGCCGGCGCCGGTGACGACGGCGACCTTGTCTCTGAGACGCATCCGGGCTCCTCTCCAGCGAGATCCGAGGCCCTTATAGATCTGAGGCCCTTATATAAACGGAGCGGGCCTGAATTGGCAAGGTCCGAGGCCGACGGGCCGGCGGCGCGATCGGCTCAGACGGGTGCCTGCACGTGGAGGTCGGCGCGCTCGGCGGCCACGGCGAGGCGGCGATCGTAGGTGACCAGGGCCGCCAGGTCCTCGCGAAGGCCGAGCGCGGTGGCGAGGTGGATCGCGTCGAGGGTTCTCACGGTCGGAGGATCGATCGCGGCTGCGGCGGCCAGGGCGCGCCGGTCGATGTCCACCAGAGCGACCCGCGCGAGGATCTCGCGGGCTCGGCGGCGCACGGCCGCCCCGAACCTCGCCCGGCGCAAGGCGCGGGGCACCTCGGCGAGGACGAGGGCGCTCGACACCCGATCGGGGCGCTCGCGGAGGAACTCCATGAGCGCCGCGGATTCCGGCTCGCGGACGACGAGCTTCACCAGCGCTGACGAGTCGAGATACACCAGGCTCACGGACGCTCTTCACGGAGCCCGGCCAGTGCCCGACTGGCGCGACGCGATGGGCGCTTGCCCAGGGGCCGACCCAGGGCCAGCAGGTCGCCGCCGGCCGGTGTGGCTCGCCCGGCGGCGATGAGGCGGTCGAGGGCCGTTGCCTTCGCGCCGGCGGGGGCCAGGACCGCCACGCGATGTCCCCGCTCTCTCACTTCCAAGGTCTCGCCCCTCTTGACTCGCCTCAGGTAGACGCTCAAGTTCTGTCTCAGCTCTCGAACTCCCACATCCGCTCTGGGGTGGCGCATGTAGCACATGGTAGCACATCATGCCGCGCTTCGGCTGAGCGCTGCGCCGCCAGGCCGGCGGGTCCGGCTACTACCCGCGCCAGGGCGAGCAGGCCAGCGTCAAGGACCTCGCCCGGGGCGCGCAGGTCTTCGTCCTCACCGCGCTCGATCCTCGGGATGCGCCCGCGCGCCGAGGTGCGCGCCGCCCGCCCGAGCGGCACGGTGGTTCCCTAGGTGACGAGGTCGCCGCTGCGGATGGCCCAGAAGGTCAGCCGCCGCTCGAGCCGTGCGAAGACCTCGTACATGAGGATGCCCATGGCGCCGACGACGACAAGCCCCGCGAACACGAGCGGCACGTCGAAGCGGCCGCTGGCCGTCATCATGAGGAAGCCGATGCCCGCGTTCGCCGCCACGGTTTCCGCCACCACCGAGCCAACGAAGGCCAGCGTGATCGCGACCTTCAGCGACGCAAAGAAGTACGGCAGCGCCCGCGGAATGCCGATCTTCATCAGAATCTGCCATTTGCGCGCGCCCAGGACGCGCAGCACGTCCTGCCACTCCGGCTCGATGGTGGCGAGTCCGGTCGCGACATTGACAACGATGGGAAACGCGGCCGTCACGAACGCCGTGAGAATCGCGGGAACGGTGCCGATGCCGAACCAGATGACCAGCACCGGCACGATGGCGACCTTGGGAATCGAGTTGAAGCCGATCATCACCGGATAGAGACCGTCATAGACGGTCCGCGATGTTCCGAGCAGCAGCCCCAGCGCCATTCCCGCCGCGACGCCCAGGGCAAATCCCGCCACCGTGGTCATCAACGTCTGCAGGGCGTGGAACATGATCAGCTCGGTGTTCTGCGCCAGCGAACGCGACACTTCCAGCGGCGAGGGCAGGATGAAGGTATCGACCCGCAGCACCACGCAGACCAACTGCCACAGGACCAACAACCCCAGGGTGGTCGACCACGGCAAGAGGCGCCTGGTCAGGAGGCCGTTCACGGACGACCAGTCGCGATCTGCTCGCGCAGGGCGTGGCTCAAGTCGATGAATTCCGGCTTGTAGGTATCCGCCAACCGGCGCGGCCGCGGCAAGTCGATCGTGGTGCGAGACAGCACACGACCGGGCCGCGGGCTGATGACGTAGACCGTATCGGCGAGATAGACGGCCTCACGCAGGTCGTGCGTGACCAGGATCACGGTCGGCCTGCGCTCGAGCCACAGATCCTGCACGACATCCCACAACTCTTCGCGCGTGAACGGATCCAGCGAGGCGAATGGCTCATCCAGGAGGAGCAGTTCCGGCGAGTGGATGAGGGCACGACAGAGCGACGCCCGCTGTTGCATGCCGCCGGACAGCTGCCAGGGATACTTGTCCTCGAAGCCAGCGAGTCCGACCGTGGCCAGGAGCTCGCGCGCTTGCGCCTCGTACTCGGCGCGATGCCGGCGAAAGCGCGCGGCGTGCGAATCGACGATCTCGAGCGGCAGCAGGACGTTGCCGATCGTCGTCCGCCAGGGCAGCAGCATGGCATTCTGGAACGCCATGCCGCAGATCTTCAGCGGTCCCGTCACCGGCCGGCCCGCCACGTACACCGAACCGCTCCGGGCCGGGTGGAGCCCGGACACGAGCTTCAGGAGCGACGACTTCCCGCAACCGCTCGGCCCCACCACCACGACCAACTCCCCGGCGTTAATCCGGAGGTTGGCATCCATCAGAGCTACCACGCCCTGGGGACCACCATAGACCAGGCTGGCCCCCTCGAGTCGTATGATGGGCTCCCGGTCAGCAGGCAGGGCCTTCCCCCTCGGCCGCAGCTCCGCCCCCGCGGCCACCGAAGGCATCGTCTATTTCGGCCCGCACCTGCCGAGCGGGGGAGCCATCCGCTCCGCCTGCGGGGGAAGGAAGCGGTCGGTCCACACATGATCGAGCGCCGGCGTGCGCTCGAACTTCTGCACGTGCACCACCTGCTCGATCGTCTTCTGCATCTTCTTGGGATCGACGTGGCTCAAGCCATATCTGGCGACGTCCGGGTTTAGATGATGGTCGAGGGCGATGAGGAGACGCTGGCACTCGATGTCCGTCTTGAGCAACGGAGCGTATTTGGTCATCACCTCCGCCGCCGCGCCGGGATTGGCGATGGCATCCTTGGTGCCTTTGTTGATGGCCCGCACCATGGCCGCGACCGTACGGGGATTCTTTTCGAGGAAGTCACGCCTGACCCACAGACCGGTGCCATACACGTCGAAGCCGATATCCGCATACCTCAGCACCGAGATCTGATCTCGCGGCACACCGAGGTCGACGAGCGTCATGATGCTCGAGACGTCGAACGCGAGGATCGCATCGACGTCACGACGGATCAGCATCGGCTCGCGGAGCTGTGGCGTGACGAACTTGCGAGTGATCTTGATCTCGTCCGGCGTGCCGGCCTTCGTCACGACGTTGATGACCGCCCCCGCGGCGCTGCCATGCTGATCGGCGACGGTCTTGCCCTCGAGATCCTTCAGCGTCCTGATGCCCGCCGACTTGAAGCTGACGATCGCCAACGGGGCGTCCTGGAAGCTGATGTAGACGAGCGTCAACTCCTTGGTCGGGTTCTGGGCGTTGAAGGTGATCAAGGTCGTGACGTCCGCCCAGCCGAAATCGTAGACTCCCGACGCCACATTGCTCGCCGTGTTTCCGGCGCCGGTCCCGCGGTCGATCTTCACGTTCAGGCCCTCGGCCTTGTAGTAGCCCTTGTCCAGGGGGATGAAATACGGCGCATGCGTGCCGGCGATCGTCCAGTCGAGCATGAAGGAGATGTTGCTCTTCTCGACCGATTGCGCGCCGGCCGGAATCACCGACAAGAACACCACCACAGCCATGACGGCCGAACGCTTTGCGTCGCGCATCTGCCCCCCCCTCACGCCTTCCCGATCAGTCGCTTCTCGGCCATCGCGTGAACGCCCTTCACGTTATTGACGGTTTGCGTGATGTGCAGATCGACGATGAAGCTGCAGAAGGAATAGGCGTCCTCTTTCGAGAGCCCGAGCAGCGCGCCAAGCCAGTCGATCATCGCGCGAAGGGCCTGGACCGCCGCGTCGTCGAGATCGACATCAAGCCCCATCGTGATGAAATGCGTCGGCGTCTCGGCGCGCGGCATGGCCAACTTCAAGTCCTTGCGCACGACGAACTCGAAGGTGCCCGTCAACGCCGTCTCTATGGCGGTGCCGCACACTTCGCCATCGCCCTGGAGGGCATGCCCATCGCCGGTCGAGAAGAGGGCGCCTTTGGTCCACACGGGAAGATAGATCGTGCTGCCGGCGGTGAGTTCCTTGCAGTCGATGTTCCCGCCGAACTCGCGCGGCTCCTTGCTGTTCTGGCGGCCGAATTCCGGCCGCGGCGCGACCGCCAGCTGCCCGAAGAAGGGACGGATGGGGATCTTCAGGCCCCACGGCATGGTCGCGGTCATGGCCTGGCGATCGAGCGGGATATGTATACAGCGGTAGTATGGGAAATCGTCGGGCAACGTGCCCACGAGGGGACGGAAGACGTTCCACCCCCAGTCCTGGCGCAGCGCGATATCGTGAACGCGCACTTCCAAGACGTCGCCGGGCTCCGCCCCTTCGACGTAGATCGGGCCGGTGAAGATGTGGTTCCCCGTGCCCTTCGTCACCCTTCGATGAATCTCGAGATGCTCCGGCAGGATCTGAAAGCCGAGCTCCTTCGGCGGCATCATTTCCGGGTTGCCCGACACGCAATCGATCGTGACGCTGTCCCCGGAGTCTATGGTCAGAACGGGCTTCAGCTTCGGATCCAGGAAGCCCCAGTGCGCAGTTTCGGGCGAGGCGGGAAGGTGATGGTGCTTTGCTTCGCTGCGTAGCGACTCTCGCGCTTTCGCCATTTGAGCACCTCTTGCACTGGATGCAAAGCCGATGAAGCCTGATCAGCCCCCGAGAACGGTCCCTGGGGGCAGCTTGAAGCAATAGTCTGCGATTTCCCCGGCCCGCGTGTACCAGACGCGATCCTTGAGCTTGTGCTGGACGCAGTGCTTCAAGGCCTGATGGAGCGGGCGAGCCCGGAAGGGCTGCCCCACGATGTAGCCGTGGAGCGACAAGCCGAGCACGAGCGGGTAATGCTCGGACTGCTCGACCAACTCGTCGAACTGGTCGACGACCATGTCGGCGAATTCCCGGCCGGTATGGTCGCGCTGGGCCAGCGTGCCCGCGTCGTTGAGCTCCAGCGGATAGGGGATCGAGAGGATCGGACCCGAACGGGTGCGCATCCAGAGCGGCTGGTCGTCCATGGGCCAATCGAGGATATGCGTGTACCCGGCTTCCTTGAGGAGATCGGGCGTGACGTTCGATTCCGCCGCGCCGGGCCCCATCCAACCCGTCGGCCGCACGCCGACGTGCTTCTCGATCGCCGCCGTCGTTTCGGCGATGATGCGCGCTTCGTCGTGCTCCCACCGGCCAGTCAGCAGCTCGCTGTTGGTACGACCATGGCCGAGCACATCGTCGTCGCGCGATCTGATCTTCTCGACGATGTCCGGGTAAAGCTCGGCGACCTGGCCGTTCAGGAGGATCGTGGCGGGCAGCTTCAATTGATCGAGCATACCGAACAGGCGCCAGATCCCAACCCGGTTGCCGTAGTCGAGCCAGGCGAAATTGCGTTGCGTCGGAGGCCCGCCGCGGTTCGTCGGATCGAGGACCCGGCCGGTCCCGAACGCGAAGTGCTCGATGTTGAGCGCGACATAGAACGCCAGGCGCTTGCCCCCCGGCCAGCTGTAGTCTTTGCGCTTCTGGATGGGGGAAAAGTCGTACCGGTTGTGACTTGGCAACGAAAGCATCGGGCCCCCCAGATCTGGCCTTGTGGTCTCGGTGGTCATGACATTGTGCACAGCCTTGACTGAACTTCAAGGTACTTGACGCTGCGGGCGCGCGTCCGATCACGGGCGGAGCGCGGGCCCTCGTCCAGGGCGTGGGGATCCTCAGGAAGGCGCTCCCGGGCCCGGCGTCGCGGCGCCCACAAGACTTGCTCCGCGTGCGTGGTGCACGCTAGGTTGGTGGTATGCCCGAGCCGCTGGTGCTCGTCATGGCCGCCTTCGCCCTGCTGAGCGTCGTCCTGCTCGTGACGGCGCTGGCGGCCGTGCGGAAGCGGCGCTGGATCGGAACCAGCCTGGCGCTCGTGCTCGCCGTCCTCTTCCTGGCCCTAGCGGCGCTGGCCGCCACCCTCAGCGTGGCGATGCAAGGGTACCGGGCCCTGACGCGCGAGGTGGTGGCGGCGATCGTCGTGACGCGACCGACCGGGCCGGAGCGGTTCATGGCGACGTTCACCTTCCCCGACGGGCGGCGCGAGCTCTACGAGCTCACCGGGAACGCCCTCTACGTGGACGCGCACATCGTCAAGTGGCACCCGCGCGCCAACATCCTGGGGCTCCACACCGCGTACCAGCTCGACCGCGTTTCGGGGCGTTACGACCGGCTCGAGGACGAGCAGACGAAGCCGCGGCGGATGTTCACCCTCGCGCGCCCCACGCCCGTGGACATGTTCCAGCTCGCCCGGAGTCTCGCCTTCCTGGGGCGCGTGGTGGACACCGAGTACGGATCGGCGACCTTCATCTCGGCGCGAGGGCCTGCCGAGCTCGAGCTCCGGGTCTCCACGTCAGGGCTCCTCTTCCGCTCCGTCGGGCCGCCGGCTCAGGGCGTGTCCACCGCACCGGCCAGGCAGCGGTAGCCGCGCCCGGCCGGGTCGCCAGCGGCGGCGCGACCTTGTCGCGGCCCTCCGACGGGACGCCGAAGATGGCCCGATCGATGCTGGCGGCCTCAGCGCGTCGACCGCGGCCCGATCGAGCTTGGCGAAGAAGATGCCCGGCGCGCGAGTGCCAGCCCCGCGCGAATGCAAGCAAGCTAGTGCCGTTCCAACTATTCGCGCCAAGGGAGGCGCCGTGTACTACACGTACGTGTTGCGGAGTGATCGAGATCAACGGCTCTACACCGGAACGACGCACGACCTCCGCACCCGAATCAAGCTGCACGCTGACGGAAAG
>DASYUQ010000077.1 GCA_036001065.1 Candidatus Methylomirabilota bacterium | reverse complement strand
GTTCAAAAAGCACGCCAACACCACACCCAAGGGGTAGACCCGAGAAATCGGTCACTCGTAACAACGGATATCGTTGAGACTGGGTAGGCATGTTCACGTATTCAGATCCTCCTTGCTCTGTTATGATGTGTTGTCCGGAGGGGCTCTTGAAGGCCGATGTCACCGCTGTAGGGTTCGAGGTCCCGTTCGGGCAGATCGTCTCCGCCAGCGCTGCCGCCCTCTTTGATCGTTTTTACACGCCTGGAACCCCAGACGCTCTGAGCTCCGGGAAGGACGCTCTGCCCGGCGCTGCAGTGGAAACCCCGGCGGGGGTGGGGGGCCGGCGCGAGGGGGTCTCCCGCCTCGGCGTCGATGCGGCAGCCGGGTAGGCGCGCGATGGCTGTCGCGCCCAGTGCGAGCTACAGCCTCACTCTCCGGCTCGAGATCAAGAATCGCCCGGGGATGCTGGGCCGGGTGGCCTCGGCGATCGGACAGGCCGGCGGCGACATCGGCGCTGTGGACCTCGTGGAATCGCACCGCGATCGCATCGTCCGCGACATCACGATCAAGGCTCGCGACAGCGTCCACGGCCAGGAAATCGTCAGTAGCCTGCGCCGCCTGCCGGGCATCCGCGTCAGCAACGTCTCGGACCGGACGTTCCTGTTGCACCTGGGCGGCAAGATCGAGATCCACAACAAGGTCCCCGTTCGCACGCGCGACGACCTGTCGATGGCTTACACGCCCGGCGTCGCCCGCGTCTGCCTGGCCATCCGGGACGACCGGGAGCGCGCCTTCGCGCTGACCATCAAGCACAACACCGTCGCCGTCGTCACCGACGGGACGGCCGTCCTCGGCCTGGGTGACATCGGACCGGAGGCGGCCCTGCCGGTCATGGAAGGCAAGGCGATGCTCTTCAAGGAGTTCGCCAACGTGGACGCCTTCCCCCTCTGCCTGGCGACCAGGGACGTGGACAAGATCGTCGAGACGGTCAAGTTGGTGGCGCCGGCCTTCGGAGGCGTGAATCTCGAGGACATCGCCGCTCCCCGATGCTTCGAGATCGAGACCCGGCTGCGCAAGGACCTCGACATCCCGGTCTTTCACGACGATCAGCACGGCACCGCGGTCGTGGTCCTGGCCGCCTTGCTCAACGCGCTGAAGATCGTGCGCAAACATCTCGACAAGATCCGCGTGGTGGTGACGGGGGTAGGGGCGGCGGGCACGGCGACGATCAAGATCCTCCTGTCGTGCGGGGTGCGGGACATCATCGGCGTCGACGAGCACGGGACGATCTACCGCGGCCGCCCGGAGGGCCTGGACTTCATGAAGCGATGGGTTGCCTCCGCCACGAACCCCCGCCAGGTGAAGGGGCGCCTCGGCGACGCGCTCCAGCGGGCGGATGTCTTCATCGGGCTCAGCGTCCCCGGCATCCTGACCCTCCGCGACATCAAGCGTATGGCCCGCGATCCGATCGTCTTCGCCATGGCGAACCCCGTCCCCGAGATCCAGCCCGAGGAGGCCGAGCGACACGTGCGCGTGATGGCGACGGGCCGGTCCGATTACCCGAACCAGATCAACAATGTGCTCTGCTTTCCGGGGTTCTTCCGCGGCCTCCTGGACTCGCGGGCGCGGACGGTGAACGACGAGATGAAACTGGCGGCGGCGCGCGCCATCGCCGGATGCGTGACGCGGAGCGAGCTCAGCTCGGAGTACATCATTCCCAGCGTTTTCAACAAGAACGTGGCGCTGGCGGTGGCGGCCGGCGTGGCCCGCGCCTCCCATGAGACGGGGACCGCCCGTCGACGCCGGCGCGTCGACGTTTTCGGAGTCAAGTGAGTCCACCGCGCTGGTCCGTCGTCATCCCGGCCTTCAACGAGGCGCTGCGTCTGACGAGATACCCGGAGGAGGTCGCGGACTTCTTCGCAGGGCGGGGGGAGCCCTACGAGGTGCTGGTCGTGGACGACGGGAGCACCGACCGGACCGCCGGCGTGGTCGAGGCGGCCGCTCGCGCGCATCGGACGGTGCGGCTGTTCCGCAGCGAGGGCAACCGGGGCAAGGGTGCCACGGTGCGCCAGGGTATGCTGGCGGCCCGCGGCGCCCTCCGGCTCCTCACGGACGCCGATGGGGCGACCCCCATCGCCGAGGTGGAGCGGCTCGAGAACGCCTTGGTGTCGGGGGCCGACATCGCCATCGGCTCGCGGTGGCTGCCCCATCGAGGCGTGTCGGTCAATGCGCGGCGCCACCGCGTGGCGGCGGGGCGCCTCTTCAATTGGATTGTGGCCCGGCTCGGGCTCGGGGTGATCGCCGACTCGCAGTGCGGATTCAACGCCGTCACGGCCGCCGCCGCCAGAGACCTGTTCCCGCGTCTGCAGACCGCCGGCTTCGGCTTCGACGTCGAGCTGCTCTTGCTGTCGCGCGCTCACGGGTACCGCATCGTCGAAGTGCCGGTGAACTGGACTGACCAGGCGGGCAGCAAGACCGGTGTCCTCAAGAGCGGCCCCCGGATGCTCTGTGAGATCGTGCTGACGCGGCTGCGTATTGGAAGAGCCGCGTGAGGCCGTCGCGGCGGATCGAGCAGATTGAGCCGTTCCTGGCCGTCGAGGTCTTCGAGCGGGCCCAGGCGTTGGAGCGCGCGGGCGCTGACATCGTGCACCTGGAGTTCGGCGAGCCGGACTTCGACACGCCGCCGGTGATCGTCGAGGCGGTGGAGCGGGCGATCAAGGACGGCCGCACCCGTTACGCGGCCAGCCTCGGCATCCTGCCCCTGCGCGAGGCGATCGCCGAGCACTACGCCCAGACCTACGACATCGAGGTCTCGCCCGACCAGATCCTCGTCACCCCGGGCACCTCGCCGGCGATGCTCCTGCTGTTCGGCCACCTCCTCGACCCCGGCGACGAGGTGGTGCTCTCGGATCCGTACTATGCCTGTTACCCGAACTTCATCCGCTACGCCGACGGCGTGCCCGCCTATGTCAGCGTGACCGAGGAGGACGCGTTCCAGTACCGGCCGGAGGCCATCCGGGAGCGCCTCGGCCCGCGCACCAGGGGGATCCTCATCAACTCGCCGGCGAACCCCACCGGGACGGTCCTCTCACCCGAGCGTATGGCGGCGATCGCGGAGCTGACCCAGGGGCGGGACCTCGTCGTCATCTCGGACGAGATCTACCATGGCCTCTCCTACGCGGATCGCGACCGCTCCATTCTGGAATACACGGACCGCGCCTTCGTGCTCAACGGCTTCTCGAAGGCCTTCGCCATGACCGGCTGGCGCCTGGGTTACCTCATCGCGCCCCCCGACCACATTCGCTCGCTCCAGAAGATCTTCGGCAACTTCTTCATCTCGACGAACGAGTTCGTCCAGTGGGCGGGGGTGGCGGCCCTGCGCGAGGCCGGTGAGGACACCCGCCGGTTCCGGCAGATCTTCGACGAGCGGCGGCGCGCCATGATCGCCGGGCTGCGGGCCGTCGGGCTCGGCGTGGGCTTCGAGCCCACCGGCGCCTTCTATGTTCTGGCCAACGCGCGCCGGTACACCAGCGACTCCACGCGCTTCGCCTTCGAGATCCTCGAGGGGTGTCACGTCGCCGTCACGCCGGGGGCGGCGTTCGGCGCCAACGCCGAGGGCTACCTGCGCTTTTCCTATGCCGCCTCGCTCCCGCGCATCCAGGAGGGACTGTGTCGGCTGGGACGCTTCCTGGCCGCGCGCGCGTGAAGGCCGACTGTCCGGCGTGCACGGGAGCGTGGCCCCGTGAGGACCATCGGATCGCCGACCTGGGTCTGTCGGTGGTCTACCTGCACGACGATCAGTTCTTTGTCGGCTGGACGGTGCTGGTGCTCAAGCGGCACGCGACGGAGCTGTTCGACCTCAGTCGCGATGAGCGCGCCCAGCTCATCGAAGAGGTGACGGACATCGCGCGCGCGCTGGCGGCGGCGTTCGACGCCGTGAAGCTGAACTACGAGCTGCTGGGCAATCAGGTGCCGCACATCCACTGGCACCTCATCCCCCGTCTCGCGGGCGATCCCGCCCCCGGGGGACCGGCCTGGCGCGTGGACCACGAGCCGCGGCGGCTGACGGCCGCCGCGCTGGGCGAGCGCATCACGCTCATCCGCAGTCGGCTGGCGCGCTGAGGGCATAGGTCCCGCGTCATGCGGGAGTCCAGGGAGGCGAAGAAGGCGCGCGCCCGGAAGATCATCGCCGCGCTCGAGCGAGCGTATCCGGACGCGAAGATCGCGCTGGAGTTCAGCACTCCGCTCGAGCTGCTGGCGGCCACCATCCTCTCCGCGCAATGCACGGACGAGCGGGTCAACATCGTCACGCGGTCGCTGTTTCGCAAGTACCGTCGTGCGGAAGACTACGCGCGAGCGGATCAGGCGACCCTCGAGCGCGAAGTCCGGTCCACCGGCTTCTTCCGCGCCAAGGCCCGGGCGATCATCGGCATGGCGAGGGCGCTCGTGGACAAGCACGGCGGCGAGGTCCCGCGCTCGCGCGAAGCGCTCGTGGCGCTGCCCGGGGTCGGTCTGAAGACCGCCAGCGTCGTGTTGGGCAACGCCTTCGGCGAGCAGGCCATCGCCGTCGACACCCACGTCTTCCGCGTGTCGCAGCGCCTGGGGCTGGCGCAGTCGAAGGACCCCGACCAGATCCATGACCAGCTCCGGGAGGTGCTGCCCCGGGCCCAGTGGACGCGCACCTGCCACCTCTTCCAGGCCCACGGCCGCCGGACCTGCACGGCGCGCAAGCCCCTTTGCCCCGCCTGCCCGGTGCGGACGCTCTGTCCGTGGCCCGACAAGACGCGCGGATGACGGGCCGATTCGTTGACAGGATCGGGGTTTTCCGTTACGCTATGACGTTGCAATTTTGCCGTTCTCAGGCCTACTTAGCCGGTCCTGACACCAAGAGGAAACGATGCCGACGCCGATGCCGAAGGAGAGTGAGATCGAACGGAAATGGTTTGTCGTCGACGCCGACAGCCAGGTGCTCGGGCGCCTGGCGAGCCGCGTCGCGGCAATTCTGCGCGGCAAGCACAAGCCGACCTTCACGCCCCATCTCGACGTCGGCGACCATGTGGTGGTGGTGAACGCCGAGAAGGTGCACCTCACCGGACGCAAGCTGCGCGACAAGATGTACCGCTGGCACACGGGCTATATCGGCCATCTGCGCGAGGTGAATGCGGAAAAGATGCTCAGGACCCATCCCGAGCGCGTGATCGAGTGGGCCGTGCAGGGCATGCTGCCGAAGAACCGGTTGGGGCGGGCGATGGCCAAAAAGCTGAAGGTCTACCGCGGCGCGGCGCATCCCCATCAGGCGCAGCAGCCTGCCCCGCTGCCGGCGGGCCTCGGGCCGAAGACGGGAGGCCGCTGATGGCCGTTCTCGATCGCTTCTACGGGACCGGCCGGCGGAAGACCTCCGTGGCGCGGGTGTGGATCCGGCCGGGGGCGGGGCGGATCGTCGTCAACCGCCGGCCCTTCGAGGACTACTTCCCTCGCGAGACGCTGCGGATGATCATCGCGCAGCCGCTGCAGTTGACGAACACCGCGGAACAATTCGACGTGCTCGTCAGCGTCGCCGGTGGCGGCCCCTCGGGCCAGGCCGGCGCGGTGCGCCACGGAATTGCGCGGGCCCTCGTGCAGTTCGACGACAAGCTCCGCCTGCCTCTGAAGAAGGCCGGACTCCTGACGCGCGATCCCCGGATGCGCGAGCGCAAGAAATACGGTCAGCCCGGCGCGCGCCAGAAGTTCCAGTACTCCAAGCGGTAGGTCGGTGGTGGGCTCGAAAGCGATCCGCGTTGCCGTCGCTGGCGCCAGCGGCTACATCGGCGCCGAGCTGCTGCGCCTGCTCCTCCGGCATCCGCACGTCGAAGTGACCGGCGTCACCTCCGAGCGCCTGGCCGGCGAGCCGCTGGCCAAGGTGTACCCTCATCTCCGGACCCTCACCGATCTCGCGTTCCACGACCTCGAGCCCCTGTGGCTGGCCGAAATGGCGGACGTCGTCTTCCTCGCGTTGCCGCACCTGGAGTCCCAGAGGGTGCTGCCGGTGCTGCGCGGCCGGCGCGTCAGGGCCATCGACCTCTCCGCCGACTACCGGCTGCATGACGCCAACGATTACACGGTGTGGTACAAGGCGCCCCACATCGATCCCGAGGGGCTCGCCGAGGCCGTGTACGGGCTGCCGGAACTGCACCGCAAGTCCATCGCCTCGGCGGCGCTCGTTGCCGCGCCGGGCTGCTACCCGGTCGGCGCGATCCTGGCCACGGCGCCGCTCGTCAGGGCCGGCCTGGCGCGCCTGGAGGGGATCGTCATCGACGGCAAGTCAGGCGTCAGCGGCGCGGGCGCCCAGGGCCGGAAGCTCGATCCGATGTACCTCTACACGGAAGCCAACGAGAACATCCAGGCCTACGCCATCGCGTCGCACCGGCACACGCCCGAGATCGAGCAGGAGCTGGGGGCCCTCGCCGGTGGGCCGGTCCGCGTCACCTTCACGCCCCATCTGGCGCCGTTGAATCGCGGCCTCTTCACCACGGCCGTCGTGCCGCTGGCAACGACGATGGTGACGGCCGACCTCGTCGCCCTCTACCGGGAGTTCTACGCCGGCGAGCCGTTCGTGCGGGTGCTCGCCGAGGGTGAGCGGCCCACCACGCGCGCCGTCGTCGGCTCCAACTACTGCGACCTGACCGTGGTGGCGGACGCCCGCACGGGCCGGGCGGTGTGCCTCTCGGCGCTCGACAACCTCGGCAAGGGGGGGGCGGCGAACGGAGTCCAGGACCTCAACATCCTGTGCGGGTGGAACGAGCGCACGGGTCTCGAAGCGCCGCCGGTGTACCCCTAGTGCCCGGCACCACGGTCTCCGGCGCCAGGCCCGAGAGCAAGTCGGGCGACATCGAGTGGCTGGAGGGCGGCGTCACCGCCGTCCCCGGCATCCTCGCCGGCGGGGTGGCCGCCGGCATCAAGCCCAGCAGCAAGAAGGATCTCGCCCTGGTCTACTCATCGGCGCCGGCGCGGGCAGCGGCGCTCTTCACCTCCAATCAGGTGAAGGGAGCGTCGGTCCTCGTCTCCCTGGAGCACGTCCGCGGCGGGGTGGCCCAGGCCATCGTGGCCTCCAGCGGTTGCGCCAACGTCTGCACCGGCGAGCAGGGCCTTCGTGACGCACGGGAGATCACCCGGCTGGTGGGGGAGCTGCTGAGGATCCCGGCCAAGCACGTGCTGATCGGCGCCACCGGAGTCATCGGGCCGCCCCTGCCGATGGACAAGATCCGCACGGCCTTGCCGAAGCTGGTGAAGGCGCTGTCACCGCAGGGCGGCCGGGCGGCGGCCGAGGCCATCATGACGACCGACACGCGACCCAAGGAAGCCGCGCTGCGAGTCGAGGTCAACGGCCGACCGGTGACCATCGGCGCGATCGCCAAGGGGGTGGGGATGGTCGAGCCTCACCTGGCGACGATGTTCTGCTTCATCACGACCGACGCCGTCATCGGGACGGGGGTGCTCGGGAGCGCGCTGCGTGGCAGCGTCGATCGCTCCTTCAACCGGATCACGGTGGACGGCGATCAGTCCACCAGCGACACGGTGGCCGTGCTGGCCAACGGCCTGGCCGAGAACGCTCCGCTGGAGACGGGGGGGCGCGGCCTCCGGCAGTTCGCCCGCGGCCTCGACGCGCTGACGGCGCGGCTGGCGCGGATGCTGGTGAGCGACGGCGAGGGCGCGACGAAGCTCGTCACCATCGCGGTGCGGGGGGCGACGACGAGGAAAGACGCCCGGCTGGCGGCCCGGAGCGTCGCCAACTCGCTCCTGGTGAAGACCGCGCTCAACGGGCAGGACCCCAACTGGGGCCGCCTCATGATGGCGCTCGGCAAGTCGGCGGCGAAGGTGGAGCCGGACCGGGTGGGGATCCTCTTCGAGGACGAGCCGCTGGTCGAGCGGGGCGCGATCCGGGAAGGCGCGCGTCTGGACCGTATTCGCGAGATCATGGGGAGGTCGGAGTACACGATCACCGTCGACCTGGGCCTCGGCCGGGGCGAGGACCGGGTGTGGACGTGCGACCTGAGCGAGGAATACGTGCGGATCAATGCCAAGTACACGACGTAACTCACCATCACGCACGCTGTGCGCCGCATCGGTGCGGAGCCGAAGAATGAAGTCGGCTCCGAAAGCACAGCGGAGGGAACAACCGAAGGAGGATTCATGGCGGCCTTGACGATGAAGGAACTGCTGGAGGCCGGGGTGCACTTCGGCCACCAGACCAAGCGCTGGAACCCGAAGATGCAGAAGTACATCTTCGGCGAGCGCAACGGCATCTACATCATCGATCTGCAGAAGACGCTCAAGAAGTTCCGCGAAGCCTACGCCTTCGTGCGCGACCTGGCGGCCAACGGCGGCGCCGTGCTCTTCGTCGGCACCAAGAAGCAGGCGCAGGACACCGTGTTCGAGGAGGCGAGCCGCTGCGGGATGTTCTACGTCAACCAGCGCTGGCTGGGGGGGACGCTCACCAACTTCCAGACCATCCGCAAGTCGATCGCCCGCCTCAAGAAGCTCGAGGAGATGAAGGAGACCGGCGAGTACGAGCGGCTACCGAAGAAGGAGGCGCTGGAGCTGGACCGCGAGCGCCAGAAGCTCGAGAAGGCGCTCATCGGGATCAAGGCGATGGAGCAGCTCCCCTCGGCGGTCTTCATCATCGACCCCCGGAAGGAGAAGATCGCCGTGGCCGAGGCGCAGCGGCTGGGGATCCCGATCATCGCCATCGTGGACACCAACTGCGATCCCACCGGCATCGACTACCCGATCCCCGGCAACGACGACGCGATCCGGGCGGTGCGCCTGATCACCTCCCGCATCGCCGACGCGATGCTGGAGGGGCGCGGCACGCTGACCAAGGAGGAGGGTGAGGAGCCCGCGGCCGAGGCCGCCGGCGATGTCGACATGACGCCGGCCGAGGCGGAGGCCTAGGCATGGCGGCGAACGCCCAGCTGGTGAGGGAGCTGCGCGACCGCACGGGCGCCGGGGTCATGGACTGCAAGGCCGCGCTGCAGGAGAGCAAGGGCGACCTGCAGGCGGCCACGGAGTATCTCAGAAAGAAGGGGCTGGCCGACGCCGCCAAGCGCGCGCACCGGGAGACACGGGAGGGGCAGGTCAGCGCCTACGTTCATCCGGGCGCCAAGCTCGGCGTGCTGGTCGAGGTGGACTGCGAGACGGACTTCGTCGCGCGCACCGACGCCTTCCAGGAGCTGGTGAAGGACCTCGCCATGCAGATCGCGGCCGCCAACCCCGCCTGGGTGGCGCGGGAGGACGTGCCGGCGGCGGTCATCGACAAGGAGCGGGAGATCTATCGGAGCCAGATGGCGGAGCAGAAGAAGCCCGCCCACGTGCTCGACAAGATCATCGAGGGCAAGCTCGAGAAGTTCTACGGAGAGCAGTGCCTGCTGGAGCAGGCGTTCATCAAGGACCCATCGGGCAAGACCAGGGTGAGGGACCTCATCGCCGGCGTCAACGCCAAGACCGGCGAGCACATCGTCGTCAAGCGCTTCGCGCGCTTCCAGGTCGGCGAGGGCGGTTAGCCGTGGCGGCGGAAGCCGGCAGCGTCCGTCCGACCTACCGCCGTATCGTCCTGAAGCTCTCGGGGGAGGCCCTCGCCGGGAGCCAGGGCTACGGCATCGAGCCGGCCGTGCTAGAGCGGATCGCCGTGGAGACCCGGGAGGTGGTCACGCTCGGTGTCCAGGTCGCCATCGTCATCGGCGGCGGCAACATCTTTCGGGGCGTCGCCGCCAGCGCCGGTGGGATGGAGCGCGCCACCGCCGATTACATGGGCATGCTGGCGACGATCATCAACGCGCTCGCGCTGCAGGACGCGCTCGAAAAGGCGGGGCTTCAGACGCGGGTGCTGTCGGCCATCGAGATGCGGGCGGTGGCCGAGCCGTACATCCGCCGTCGCGCGATCCGCCACCTGGAAAAGGGCCGCGTGGTGATCTTCGCCGCCGGAACGGGGAACCCCTTCTTCACCACGGACACGGCGGGCGCTCTGCGGGCCATCGAGATCGGGGCCGACGCGATCATGAAGGCGACGAAGGTGGACGGCATCTACTCGGCCGACCCCAAGCGGGACACCAGCGCCGAGCGGCTGGCGCGAACCACGTACCGCGACGTGCTCACCCGCCGCCTCCAAGTGATGGACACCACGGCGATCTCGCTGTGCATGGAAAACGGGCTGCCGATCATTGTCTTCGATCTCACGAAGGCCGGGAACATCAAGCGCATCGTGTTGGGCGAGCCGGTGGGATCGATCGTCTCGGCGTAGCCGCGGCGGGAAGGAGGGGCCATGCAGGCGCTCTTGAAGGACATCGAGGTCCGCATGAACGCGGCGCTCGACACGCTCGGGCGCGAGTTCGCGTCGGTTCGGACGGGCCGGGCGTCGACCGGCCTGCTCGACACGATCCGCGTCGACTACTACGGCACCCCCACGCCGGTGACCCAGATGGCGTCGGTGTCGGTGCCCGACGCCCGTACGCTGGCGATCCAGCCGTGGGAGGCGTCGCAGCTGGGAGCCATCGAGAAGGCGATCATGAAGTCGGACCTCGGTCTGACTCCCGTCAACGACGGCAAGACCATCCGGCTGGTGATGCCGCCGCTCACCGAGGAGCGGCGCAAGCAGCTGGCCAAGACCGTCCACAAGCTCGCCGAGGACGGCCGCGTCGCGATCCGCAACATCCGTCGCGAGGCCAACGACAAGCTCAAGGCGATGTCCCGGGACAAGAAGGTCTCCGAGGACGAGGAGCGCCGAGGGCACGACCAGATCCAGAAGACCACCGACAAGTTCATTGCCAAGGTGGACGAGCTCCTCAAGAAAAAGGAGCAGGAGATCCTCTCTTTCTAATACGATGAGAGCCGATGGCCCTGAGATCGCCTAGCGAGACGCCGCGCGCCGAGCTGCCGACGCCCACCGAGACCGAGCTGCTGGCCCTGGTGCGCACGCAGCCGCTGCCCCAGCACGTGGCCATTATCATGGACGGCAACGGGCGCTGGGCGACGCGGCGCGGGTTGCCCCGCGTGGCCGGCCATCGGGAAGGGGTCAAGGCTGCGCGGGCGATCGTGCGGGCCGCCGGCGACCTCGGGCTTCGCTACCTGACCCTCTACGCCTTCTCGACGGAGAACTGGAGCCGGCCCGAGGACGAAGTCTCGATGCTGATGAAGCTGCTGGAGGAGTCGATCTACCGGGAGCTGCCCGAGCTCATGGAGCGCAACGTGCGGCTCCTGATCATCGGTCGCGCCAACGGCGTGCCGGTGCCGATCCGCCGCGGCATCGACCGGGTCGTGGAAGCGACGCGCGACAACACCGGGCTGCACCTCTTGATGGCCTTCAACTACGGCGGCCGCGACGAGCTGATCGACGCCTTCCGGACGTTGGCACGCCGGGTGGCCGCGGGCGAGCTCAAGCCCGACGACATCTCCGAGGCCGACGTGAGCAGGGCGCTGTACACGGCCGAGACGCCCGATCCCGACCTGCTGATCCGCACCAGCGGCGAGATGCGCGTGTCGAACTTCCTTCTGTGGCAGATCGCCTACACCGAGCTGTGGATCACTTCGACCCTCTGGCCGGATTTTCGCCCGGTCGATCTCTACCGGGCCGTCGCCGATTTCCAGGGGCGTACGCGACGGTTCGGTGGAGTCTGAGGTGGACTCGGCGACGATGACGCTGGGCGGCGGCGCCACGGGCCTGCTCAAGCGCGTGGCCACCGCCGTCATCGCCATCCCGGTGTTCGTCTGGATGGTGATGCGTGCCCCCGAATGGGTCTTCGTCCTCTTCGTCATCGGGGTGGGCGCCGCGGCTTCCTGGGAGCTGGCGCGGATGTTCGAGCAGGCGGGCGTGCCGACCTACACGCGGCTGGGCGTGGGCGCGGGAATCGCAGTGACCGCGAGCTTCGCGGTGCCGGCGGACGCGGTGGGTCCGGCCCTACCTATGCTGGTCCTGTCGCTGGCGGTTGCCGCGTTGCTCAGCGCGCCGGTGTGGAGCCCGGCCCGGCCGGCCACCGAGCCGGTGGCCCTGGCGCTGCTCGGGCTGGTCTACGTGAGCTGGTTCCTGGGCCATGCCTTGCTGCTCCACCGGCTGCCGGATGGGGCGGACCTCATCCTGTTCCTGGTGGGCGTGACGTGGATCGGCGAGTCGGCGGCGTATCTGGTGGGCTCGGCGCTCGGGCGCCACAAGCTGGCGCCGATGATCAGCCCCAACAAGACGGTCGAGGGTGCCGTCGCTCAGTTGCTCGCATCCGGGCTGGCCGCGCTGGTGCTGGGCGCGTGGCTCCTGAACTGGCAGGCGCCGCGCCTCCTGGTGGCCGGCGCGCTCCTGGGGCTGGTCGGGCAGATCGGCGACCTCGCGGAGTCGGTGATGAAGCGGAGCGTCGGCGTCAAGGACACGGGCGGCCTCATCCCCGGCCACGGGGGCGTGCTCGACCGGGTGGACGGCCTGCTCTTCAACGCGCCTGCCCTCTACTACTACGCGGCGCTGGGAGGCGGCGCGTGAAGCGGATCACGCTGCTGGGCGCCACGGGGTCCATCGGCCTCCGCACGCTCGAGCTGGTCTCGAGCTTGTCCGAGGAGTTCTCGGTGGCGGGGCTGGCGGCGCGCGGATCGAACGTGGAGCTGATCGCCGACCTCTGCCGCAAGTACGCGCCGCGCGCCGTCGCGGTGCTCAACGATGGGGCCGTCGATAGGCTCGCCCGCCTCCTGCCCCCGCCCCGGCCCGAGCTGCTCTCCGGGCCGCAGGGGCTCGTCGCGCTGGCGCGTGACATCGAGGCCGACATCGTGGTCTCGGCGCTCGTCGGCGGCGCCGGGCTGTTGCCGACCATGGCCGCCATCGAGGCCGGCCGCACCGTCGCCCTGGCCAACAAGGAGACGCTGGTGATGGCGGGCAGCCTGATGACGGCCGCCGCCCGGCGGCGCGGCGTGCCGTTGCTGCCCGTCGACTCGGAGCACAGCGCCGTCTTCCAGTGCCTGGTCGGTCACAACAAGGGTGACGTCCACCGCATTCTCCTGACGGCGTCCGGGGGCCCGTTCCGGGAGCTGCCCAAGGAGCAGTTCGCGCACGTCACGGTGGAGGACGCGCTCCGGCACCCCACGTGGAAGATGGGCGCGAAGATCACGATCGACTCGGCGACGCTGATGAACAAGGGCCTGGAAATCATCGAGGCGCGCTGGCTGTTCGACCTCGAGCCCGACCAGGTCCAGGTGCTCGTGCATCCGCAGTCGATCGTCCACTCGATGGTCGAGTACATCGACGGCTCCGTGATCGCCCAGCTCGGCGTCGCCGACATGGGCGTGCCGATTCTCTACGCGCTCACCTATCCGGAGCGGCGTCCGACCCCGGCGGCGCGGCTGGATCTGACCTGCATCGGCCAGTTGACCTTCTTCGAGCCCGACACGGAACGGTTCCCCTGTCTCCGCCTGGCGCGCGCCGCTCTCGAGTGCGGCGGCTCGGCGCCGGTGGTGCTCAATGCGGCGAACGAGGTGGCGGTGGCCGCGTTTCTCGACCGCAGAATCGGCTTCACCCGCATTCCGGAATTGATCGAGCGCGCGCTGGTGGAGGTTTCCCCCGGCGAGCTCCGGTCGATCGAGGAGTGCGTGGCGATCGACGCCGAGGCGCGGCGCCGAGTGCAGCGGTCCGTCGACACCCTCGCCGGAGGAAAGTGACTCACGTGACCACCGTCGTTTCGTTCGTCGTCGTCATCGGCGTTCTCATCCTGATCCACGAGCTGGGCCATTTTCTGGTGGCGCGCTGGGCCGGCGTCGGGGTCGAGCGCTTCTCGATCGGCTTCGGCCCCGTGCTGGCCCGCTGGCGGGGGAGGGAGACCGAGTACTGCCTGAGCGTCATCCCCATGGGCGGCTACGTCAAGATGATGGGCGAGGAGAACCCGCTCGAGAGCGGGGCGGCCCTGCCCTATGATCCGGGCAAGGCCTTCGCCCTCAAGCCGCTGTGGATCCGCTTCCTCATCGTCTTCGCCGGCCCGGGGATGAACTTCGTCCTGGCCGCCGCGATCTTCGTCGTCGTGCTGGCGACGATCGGCCGGCCGGTATGGCCGGCGGTGATCGGCCGCGTGGCGCCGGCCGGTCCGGCCGCCGCGGCCGGAGTGAGGACGGGGGACGTGGTGGCCGCGATCGACAGGCGCGCCGTCGCGCATTGGGAGGACCTGGAGCACGCCGTCGCCGCCTCGGGCGGCCGGCCCCTGGCGCTGCGCCTTCGGCGGGGGGGCGCCGAGCCGACGGTGGTTGTCACGCCGCGGCTCACGACGGTCCGCGATCCGATCTTCAAGGACGCCAAAGACGTGTGGGACCTCGGGGTGGGCCCCCGGCTGACGCCCCAGATCGGGGCCGTGAACCCGGACTCGCCGGCCGAACGGGCCGGCCTCAAGGCGGGCGACCACGTGGTGGCGGTGGCCGGTCAACCGGTCTTCACGCCCGAAGAGTTGATGCAGGCCATCCAGAAGCGGGCCGGCCAGTCCTTCGAGGTGACGGTCGAGCGCGGCGGCACGTCCCACACGCTCCCGGTCACGGCCAACGTCGTCAGGGAGAAGGGCCCGACGGGGCAGGAGATCGAGGTCGGCCGGATCGGCGTCTCCATCGTCACCCGTACCGTCACCTACGCGCCGTACTCGCCGCCCGCCGCCGTGTGGCAGGGGGCGATGAAGACCTGGGACATGACGGTGCTGACGACCAAGGGCTTCTGGAAGATCGTCACCGGCCAGATCCCGCTCTCGAACCTGGGGGGGCCGGTGCAGATCGCCTCCGAGACCGGCCGGCAGGCCCAGGAGGGCGCCGCGCCGCTGGCGGTGTTCACGGCGGTCATCAGCGTGAACCTGGCCGTGCTCAACCTGCTGCCGGTGCCGATGCTCGACGGGGGTCACCTGTTCTTCTTCCTCATCGAGGCCGTCCTGGGCCGGCCGCTGTCGGTGAGGAAGCGCGAGCTGGCCCAGCAGCTGGGTTTCGCGCTGCTGATGCTGATCATGGTGCTGGCGCTCTACAATGACCTTGTGCGCATCGACGCATTCCGATTCTTCAAATAGGACCTGGACATGATCAAACGGCGCCAGACCCGGCAGATCCAGATCGGCACGGTCAAGATCGGCGGCGATTCGCCGATCACCGTGCAGTCCATGACCAAGACCGACACGCGCGACGTCGAGGCCACGCTGCTGGAGATCTGGTCGCTGGAGGCGGCCGGGTGCGAGATCGTCCGCTGTGCGGTCCCCGTCCGGGAGGCGGCCGAGAAGCTCGGCGAGATCAAGCGGCAGATTCGCATCCCGCTGGTCGCCGACATCCACTTCAACTACAAGCTGGCCCTCATCGCGCTGGAGCAGGGGGTCGACGGGCTGCGGCTCAATCCGGGCAACATCGGGGGCAAGCACTTCGTCCAGGAGGTCGTCAACCTGGCCAAGGACAAGTGGATACCCATCCGTATCGGCGTCAACGCGGGCTCGCTGGAAAAGGACCTGCTCGCCAAGTACAATGGCCCCACCGCCCAGGGCATGGTCGAGTCCGCGCTCCGGCACATCCGGATCCTCGAGGAACTGAACTACCCGGAGATGAAGGTCTCGCTCAAGGCGTCCGACCCCCGGATGATGATCGAGGCCTACCGGATGCTCGCCGATCAGGTCGACTATCCATTCCACCTCGGCGTCACCGAGGCCGGCACGCCGGGGGTGGGGACGATCAAGTCGGCGGTCGGCCTCGGCGCGCTGCTCTCCGAGGGGATCGGTGACACGGTCCGCGTCTCGCTCAGCGCCGACCCCACCGAGGAAGTCCGGGTGGGGATCGATATCCTCAAAGCGCTCGGCCTGCGCACGGGCGGGCTCACCTTCGTATCCTGCCCCTCGTGTGGCCGCGCCGACGTGGACCTCGTCAAGCTGGCCAAGGAGGTCGAGGACGAGTTCCGCGGCCTCAACGAGGAGATCCACATCGCGGTGATGGGCTGCGAGGTGAACGGTCCCGGGGAGGCGCGCGCCGCCGACATCGGCGTCGCCGGCGGGCGGGGCATCGGCCTCATCTTCAAGAACGGTGAGGTGATCCGGAAGGTCTCCGAAAAAGACATCGTGAAGGCGATGCGCGAGGAGGTCGACAAGTTCATCGCCGAGCGCAAGGCGGCCCGGGCGGCGGCGCCGGCCGCGTCAGATTGATGGGCCAGTACCGCACCCACGTCTTCGTGTGCACGAGCGGCGACACCTGCCCGACCCAGGGCGACGTCGAGCAGTTCGTGAAGTACCTGCGCGGCGAGTGCGCCAGGGCCGGTCTCAAGACGGAGGTCCGCGTCAACAAGGCCGGCTGCTTCTCGCAGTGCGGCCACGGGCCAATGATGGTCGTCTATCCTGACGACGTGTGGTACGCGGGCGTCCAGGAGTCCGATCTCCAGGAGATCTTCGAGTCCCACATTCTCGGCGGCAAGCCCGTCGAGCGCCTCCTCTACAAACCCGGTGTGAAGGGAGCGAACAAGAAGCCGGGCGCTCGCTGAGCCCATGCGCCTCAGCAAAGCGCTCGTCGCCACGCTGCGGGAGGACCCTGCCGAGGCCGAGGCCCTCAGCCACAAGCTGATGCTGCGGGCCGGGCTGGTCAGACAGCTGGCGGCCGGAATCTACGTCTATCTCCCCCTCGGGCAGCGCGTGATCGACAAGATCAACGCGATCATCCGAGAGGAGATGAACGCCATCGGTGGGCAGGAGATCACCATGCCGGTGCTCCAGCCCGCCGAGATCTGGCAGAAGACCGGCCGGTGGGACGGTATTCCCGAAATGTTCAAGCTGAAGGACCGCAAGGGCGCCGACATGTGCCTGGGCATGACGCACGAGGAGGTGGTGGCCTGGCTGGCGGCCCGGGAGATCCGCTCCTACCGCGACCTGCCCCAGATCTGGTACCAGATCCAGACCAAGGAGCGCGACGAGGCGCGCCCGCGCTCGGGCGTGCTTCGCACCCGCGAGTTCCTCATGAAGGACTCGTACACGCTCGATCCCGACCTGGAAGCTCTGGAGCGCTCCTACGCCGCTCACGAGCGGGCCTATCGCCGGATCTTCGACCGCTGCGGCCTGGCCTACCACGTCGTCCGGTCCGATACGGGGATGATGGGCGGGCTCGGCTCCCACGAGTTCATGGCGCCCAGCGCCGCCGGCGAGGACGAGATCGCGCTCTGTGGCGGCTGCGGCTACGCGGCCAACGTTGAGCTCGCCCGGGGCGTTCCGGCCCCACCCGACTTTCCAGCCTGGACGCGCGAGGAGGTGGCCACGCCGAATGCGCGCACGATCGCCGAAGTCTCCGCGTTGCTCAAGATCGATCCCCGGCTGACGATCAAGTCGCTGCTCTACATCGCGGCGAAGATGGGCCCGGTCCTGGCGCTGGTGCGGGGCGACCACGCGCTGCACGAGCGGAAGCTGGCGCGCGCGCTCGGCGAGGAGTTCCGGCCCGCCCGTCCCGACGAGGTCCAGGCGCTGCTGGGAGCCCCGGCGGGATCGATCGGACCGCTGGGCGCGCGCGTGCCCGTGCTCGCCGACGAGGCGCTCGAGACCGGGACCTACGTCGTCGGCGCCAACCGCGAGGGCGTCCACATCCGCGGCGTCAGCCCGGGCCGCGACTTTCGCTGCCGCTTCGTCGACCTGCACACAGTGGCCGCGGGCGAGGCGTGCCCCGAGTGCGGCAAGCCCCTCGCCGTCGAGCGCGTGATCGAGGTCGGCAACATCTTCAAGCTCGGCACGAAGTACTCGGCGCCGCTCGGCGCCGCCTACCTGGACGAGCAGGGCCGCCAGCAGCCGATCGTGATGGGCAGCTACGGCATCGGGCCGGCTCGGATCGCGGCGGCGGCGATCGAACAGCTCGCCGACGCCGACGGGATCGTCTGGCCCCCATCCATCGCGCCCTTCCAGGTTCACATCGTCGCCGTGAACGTCCGCGATGCGGCCCAGGCGACCGCGGCCGAGGAGGTCTACGCGGAATGCTGTCGCCACGGGATCGAGGCCCTGCTGGACGACCGCGACGAGCGGCCGGGCGTCAAGTTCAAGGACGCCGACCTGCTGGGCATGCCGCTCAGGGTGACGGTCGGCAACGCCTTCGTCAAAGACGGCATCGTGGAGATCCGGGAGCGCCGCACCCGGCGGGAGAGCCGGGTGGCCAAGGCCGAGGTAGCGGCGGCCATCAAGTCCAGCGGGGCGCTGAAAATGCCCGGATGAGCTTGCCTCCGCCGGATGCACGTGCTAAAGTCTCAAAAAACTGGGCCTTGCCCAGTTTTTTACTTTAGCGGGTTGGTCACGATGCAGGACGAGGAGCGGAGCGCCCAGATCGAGGAGGTCATTCAGCCGGTGCTCCACGACCACGGGCTCGAGTTGGTGGACCTCGAATGGCGTCCGCGCCGCCCCCGGGCGGTGCTGCGCGTGTTCATCGACAAGCCAGGCGGCGTCGCCATCGGGGACTGCGAGCGGCTGAGCCGCGAGGTCGGCGATCTGCTGGACGTCGCGGGACTGATCGCCGAGTCCTACGATCTGGAGGTGTCGTCGCCCGGGCTGGACCGGCAGCTGCGCACCGAGCGCGAGTACCGCTGGGCGACCGGCAAGCGCGTGCGTTGCTGGCTGGCCGGTGGGGCCGAGGTGCGCGGCCGGCTCGCCGAGGTGGTGCCGGAGTGCCTGGTGCTGGAGCGCGAGGGCGAGCGGGTGGAGTTGCCGCGGGCGGTTGTCACCAAGGCGCGCCTGGACGCGGAGGTGCCCTGGCCGAGGCGGGGAGAGGGATGAACCGGGAGCTGTTGCTGGTGATCGAGCAGATCGGACGCGAGAAGGGGATCGATCCCGAGGTCCTCTTTGAAGCGCTGGAGTCTGCCCTTCTCTCGGCATCCCGCCGGACGCTGGGCGCGGCCGAAAACGTCCGGATGGAGATCGACCGCAAGACCGGCGCGCTCAAGGTCTACTGCCGCAAGAAGGTGGTCGAGGAGGTCACCGATCCCAAGCTCGAGATCGGTGCCACCGAGGCGAAGGCGCTGAACCCGGAGGCGGAGATCGGCGACGAGCTGGAGCAGGAGCTGCCGCCCCAGGAGTTCGGCCGCATCGCCGCCCAGACGGCCAAGCAGGTCATCCTGCAGCGCGTGAGGGACGCCGAGCGTGATCGGATCTACAAGGAGTTCGAGGGCAAGGAGGGACAGATCCTCCGGGCCGTGGTCCACCGCATCGAGAAGCGGAACGTCATCCTCGAGATCGGCAAGGCGGAGGCGATCCTGCCCGAGCGGGAGCAGATCCCCGGGGAGCGCTACAATCCGGGGGACCGCGTGCGCGCATACGTGCTCGAGGTGCGGCGGTCCACGAAGGGCCCGCAGATCACGCTCTCGCGGACGCATCCGGGGTATCTGGTGCGCCTCTTCGAAACCGAGATCCCCGAGATCCAGGAGGGCATCGTCGTGGTGAAGGCCGCGGCCCGCGAGGCGGGCGAGCGCGCCAAGGTCGCCGTGGCCTCGACCAAGCGCGACGTCGACCCGATCGGCGCCTGCGTCGGGCTGCGCGGCACCCGCATCCAGGTGATCAGCCGGGAGCTCAGGGGCGAGAAGATCGACATCATCGAATGGTCGCACGACCCGACGACCTTCGTGGCCCGGGCCCTGTCCCCTGCCAAGGTCTCGTCGGTGACGATGGCGGAGAATACCGACCCCGAGGGTCAGCCCTCCGCGCTGGTCGTCGTCCCTGACAACCAGCTCTCGCTGGCCATCGGCAAGAAGGGCCAGAACGCCCGGCTGGCGGCGAAGCTCACGGGCATGCGCATCGATATCAAGAGCGAGTCGGAGCTGGAGACGGAGCGGTCCGAGCCCGACGAGGCCGGGGGCGACCGGGCAGCCCTCGCGGCGCTGAGCGGGGTGAGCCCGGAGCTGGTCGAGGCGCTGGTGGCCGCGGGGCTCGGTTCTCCGCGGGATATCGTGAGAGCGGGGCGGGAGCGGCTCGCCGGCATCGCCGAGGTCGGCGAGCGGGCCGATACGGTTTATACAGCCGCCGAGCAGTGGGTCGCCACCCATGCTCGCCGCGGCGGCGGGGACGATCCGGGCGTGTCCGGATCCGAGGATGCGGTCTCCGCGTGAAGGTCCTCGGCGCACGTGCGTGGGATGCCGGCAGGTGCGACCCAAGCTGGAGCTGGTGCGGTTGGTTCGCCGTCCGGACGGCGTCGTCGTCCACGACCCCACGGGAGTCGGCCGTGGCGCCTACCTGTGCGCGGACCCGGGCTGTCTCGAGCGCGCGATGAAGTCAGGGAGATTCGCGCAGGCGTTCAGGAAACCGTGCGAGGCTGGGGCCAGTCTGGAGATGGTCGTGCGAGCCGCAGGACGGCCGGGGGCCGCGGTGCGAGCCGCAGGGCAGCCAGGGGCCCCTGCGCCCGAGGCGAGCGGGAAACGTATCGTAGATCGTAGGAGGTGAGGGGGCTGTGGCAGCGGCAAAGATAAAGGTCATCGAGTTGGCGAAGGAGCTCGGCGTGACCAGCAAGGATTTGATGCTGGCAGCCGAAGAGATGGGCAAGAAGGGCGTCCGCGCCATGACCCCTCTCGACACGACGCTTGCTAACGCGCTGAGGCTCAAGCTCGGCAAAGGGCGGGAGCTTCCGGAAGAGACGAAGCCGCAGCGCCCCTCGCGGCCCCGGACGCTCAAGCCCGCGGCCGAGGAGGGAGAGGCGGCGAAGCCCGCCGCGCGCCCGCGGAAGGCGAAGGTTCAGCCGTCCGAAGAGGCGCCGGCGCCCGTCGAGCTCCGCCCGGCGGCGACGATCGTCAAGCCGAAGCCGGTCGAGAAGCCGGCGGAGGCGCCGGCCGAAGCGCTGGAGCCGCTCAGGCCCGTGGCGGAGGCGATCCCCGAACCCAAGCCCGCTATCGCGCCGCCACCGGAGCCGGTGCTGCCCGCGCCGCCCAAGCCGCTCGTGGGGAGCCCCGCCTCGACACCGGCCGCCCCCGCGAAAAAGCCCGAGCCCAGGATCGTCCCGTTCCGACCGATCGAGCGGCCAGCGCCGCCGCCTCCGTCGCGTCCGGCGCAGCGTCATCCCGCGCCTCCCTTCGCGCAGCCTCGTATCACGCCGGCGCCGCCGCGACCGGCACCTCCGCGCGAGCTTCGCCGCGTCGAGCCGGCAGCCCCGGCCGCTGCCGCCGGGACGGCGTCGGTCGAGGTCGCGCCGCCCAAGCCGGCTTCTGTCGCGACCATCGAAGCGCCGCCCGAGCCCCTGGCCGACGTCAAGCGCGAGCTGGTCCGGGTGCCGGAGTCGGTCACGGTCGCGGAGCTGGCCGAAAAGATGCGCCGCAAGTCCGGCGAGGTGATCAAGGCGCTCCTCGAGCTGGGCGTGATGGCGACGGTGAACGAGCTGCTGGACCCCACCGCGGCCAAGCTGGTCGCCGACAAGTTCGGCTTCGACGTCGAGGTCCGATCGGTGGAAGGCGACATCCTCGAAGAGGACGAGGTCGATCCTTCGCAGCTCGTGCTCCGGCCCCCGGTAGTAACCGTCATGGGCCACGTCGACCACGGCAAGACCTCGCTCCTGGACGCGGTCAGGAAGTCGAAGGTCGCCGAGAAGGAGTTCGGCGGGATCACCCAGCACATCGGCGCCTATCAAGTCATGACGTCGCACGGCAAAGTGACGTTCCTCGATACCCCCGGGCACGAAGCTTTCACGGCCATGCGCGCGCGCGGCGCCCAGGCCACGGACATCGTGATCCTGGTGGTGGCGGCCGACGACGGCGTGATGCCCCAGACGATCGAGGCGATCAATCACGCGCGGGCGGCGAACGTGCCCATCATCGTCGCCCTCAACAAGATCGACAAGCCGGAGGCGGACCCGGACCGGGTCAAGCGCGAGCTCAGCAACCACGACCTGGTGCCCGAGGAGTGGGGCGGGCAGACCATCTTCGTCAACACGTCGGCGAAGAAGGGCACCGGCATCGACCATCTCCTGGAGATGACGGCGCTCCAGGCCGAGATCCTCGAGCTCAAGGCCAACCCCAACCGCGCGGCCAAAGGCGTCATCATCGAGGGTCGGCTGGACCGCGGGCGCGGCCCGGTGGCCACCGCGCTGGTGCAGAATGGCACGCTCAAGGAAGGCGACGCCGTCGTCCTGGGCTCGCACTCCGGCCGCATCCGCGCGCTGATCGACCCGAGCGGGCGGAAGGTCAAATCGGCGGGGCCGTCGGATCCCGTTGAGATCCTCGGACTCTCGGGCGTGCCGTCGGCCGGCGACGTGCTCGTCGCCGTGTCGGACGAGCGCAAGGCGCGCCAGATCGCGCAGATGCGGCTCGAGCGGGAGAAGGCCAAGGTCAAGACCGCGGAGCGCATCACGCTCGAGGGGCTGCACCGGCAGATCGAGAGCGGCGAGATCAAGGAACTGCGGCTCGTGCTCAAGGCCGACGTCCAGGGCTCGGTGGAGGCGCTGACGGAATCGCTGGAGCGGCTCTCGACGGAGGAGGTCAAGCTGAAGGTCATCCACGCCTCGGTGGGCGCCATCAACGAGAGCGACGTGATGCTCGCCTCGGCCTCGAACGCCATCGTCATCGGCTTCAACGTCAAGGCGGAGCCGAAGGCGGCCAGCCAGGCCCAGGCCAACGGCGTGGACGTACGCTACTACAACGTCATCTACGAGGTGATCAACGACGTCAGGGCCGCGCTGGCCGGCCTGCTGGCGCCCGAGATCCGGGAGACGACGCTGGGCCGGGCCCAGGTGCGCCAGATCTTCGTCATCTCCAAGCTGGGGCCCATCGCCGGGAGCCACGTCCAGGAAGGCAAGATCGTGCGGAACGCCAAGGTCCGGGTGCGGCGGGGCGACACGGTCGTGGGTGAAGGCACGGTCACCTCGCTCAAGCGCTTCAAGGAGGACGTCCGCGAGGTGGCGGCGGGCCTCGAGTGCGGCATCGGCGTGGATGCGGTGAAGGGGATCCAGCCCGGGGACATCCTGGAGGTCTACGCCACCGAGGAAATCGCGCGCACGTTGTGATGGCGGAGGGCCGTGTCCCGAGCGCGCGTCGCTGTCGGCACGATTGAGCTGCACCTTTCAGGCGTCGATTCGCTGAAGGGCAAGCGACACGTTCTCAAAGGGCTGAAGGAGCGTGTCCGCGCCCGGTTCGAGGTGGCGGTCGCCGAGGTCGACCATCACGACATCTGGCAGCGGGCCACGCTCGCCGTCGCGTGCGTCTCGCACGACTCCCGCCACGCCAACGAGGTCGTATCCAAGGCCATGGACTTCATCGAAGCCAGTATCGACGGCTCCGTCATCGACACGAGCGTGGAGATACTCTGATGCAGGGCAAGCGGCTCGATCGCGTGAACCAGCTGATCCGCGAGGAGATTTCACTGCTGCTCCAGCGCGAGCTCAAGGATCCCCGCCTGGGCTTCGTGACCATCACCGAGGTGGAGACGACCAAGGACCTCCGGTCGGCGAAGGTTTTCGTCTCGGTTCTCGGCGATGACCCGCAGTGGGCCTCGTCGCTGGCGGCGCTCGTCCACGCCCGGGGGTTCATCCGCAACTGGCTGCGGGAGCATCTCGAGCTGCGCGTCACGCCCGAGCTCGACTTCCGGGCGGACCGGTCGCTGGAGCACGCGGCGCGCATCCAGCAGCTGCTCAAGCAGCTCTCCGGCGAGCGCTGAAAGGGGGTGCCGGTGACCGTCACCAATGAAGTCCTGGCCGCCTTCAAGCGTCCGCAGCGCGCGCTCATGCTGGGCCACGTCCACCCCGACGCCGACGTTCTCGGCACGTTGCTCGCGCTCGGCCTGGCGCTGGGCAATCGCGGCTGGACGGTGAGGTGGGGCGGGCCTCACCCCGCGCCGCCGATGCTGGCCTTCCTGCCCGGCATCGACCGGTACGCGCGCCTGGAGCGCGTGGAGGGGCCGCTCGACGTGGCCGTGCTGACCGACTGCCCCAACCCCGAGCGCACCGAGGGTCTTCTCGACCAGGCGCGGCGGACGGGAGCGGCGATCGTCAACATCGACCACCACCACGACAACCGCGGCTACGGCGACGTGAACTGGATCGAGCCGGGGGCGGCGGCGACGGGCGAGATGATCTACGAGCTGCTGCTGGCGCTGGGCGCCCCGATCACACCGGCCATCGCCACGAACCTCTTCACTGCGATCCACATGGACACGGGGTCGTTCCGCTACTCCAACGTGACGCCCACGACCTTCCGCATCGCGGGCGCGCTGGTGGCGGCGGGCGCCGACCCCGCGTTCGTCTCGGGCCAGCTCTATGAGCGACGGTCCGTGGAGGCGCTCCGGTGGCTGGGCCAGGCCCTCGCCCGCATCGAGGTGAGCCCCGACGGGCGCGTGGGGTGGCTGGCGCTGCCGGCGGGCGCGGTCCCGGAGATGATCATCGAGTCCGAAGATCTCGTGACCTATCCGCGCTCCGTCGAGTCGGTGCGGGTGGCCTGCCTGCTGCGCGAGCGGGACGGAGCGGTGAAGGTGAGCCTGCGCGGCAAGGGCGACGTCGACGTGAGCCGCATCGCGGCGCGGTTCGGCGGAGGAGGACACCCCAACGCCGCGGGGTGCACCGTGCAGGGACCGCTCGAGCGGGTCACGCGCGACGTGCTGACGGCCATTCGCGCCGCGCTCGAGGCGCGATGACCGAGAGCGCCCCCCGCTCCGGCGTGCTGGTGGTGGACAAGGCCGCCGGCATAACATCCTTCGACGTGGTCGCGCTGGTGCGCCGCCGGCTGCGGCCCCGGCGGGTGGGTCATGCCGGCACCCTGGATCCCGGCGCCGTCGGCGTCCTGCCCGTCCTCATCGGCGAGGCCACCAAGCTCATGCCCTACCTGCAAGATATGGACAAGGAGTACCTCGCCACACTGCGCTTCGGGGTCCGGACCGACACCCTCGATCTCGACGGGCGTGTGATCGCGACCTCACCGGTGCCGCCGCTGGACCGCGACGTCCTGATCCGGATCACGCGCGCCTTCGTCGGCCGGATCAAGCAGGTGCCGCCGATGTACTCGGCGCTCCACCACGAGGGGCGGCGCCTCTACGAGCTGGCGCGGCGGGGCCTCGAGGTGGTGCGGGCCCCGCGCGAGGTGATGGTCCATGCCATCACGGTCGAGGAAGTGGTCCCCCCGACGGCGATGCTGAGGATCGTCTGCGGCAAGGGCACCTACGTCCGGACCCTCGCCGCGGACCTGGGGGAGGCGGTCGGCTGTGGCGCCGCCATCGAGCGCCTGGTGCGCAGTCGGGTCGGCCCCTTCGGGCTGGGCGAGGCCGTCGCATCCTCGGAGATCAGCGGGGCCGTAGCGGACGCCCTGTGGCGGCGGGTCCTGCCGCCGGAGGCGACCCTGGCTGGCTGGCCGGTGATCCGCCTCGACGCGCCAGCCGCGTTGCGCTTTCTTCAGGGGCAGGCGGCGGAGGTGATGCCGCCCCTCGGTCGGAGCGGACGATTCGTGGCCGTGCACGCGGCCGAGGGCGGGTTCTTTGGGGTCGGGGAGCTGATGGCCGACGGCGGCCGCGTCAGGCCCGCGCGGATTCTGCATGCGGATCGTCCGGGGCCTCGAGTCCTACCCGCCTGAGGCGCCCGCGACGACGGTCGCGCTCGGCGTCTTCGACGGCGTCCATCTCGGCCATCGCGCGATCCTGGCGACTGCGGTGGCGCGGGCGCGGGCCTCGGGGCTGCAGGCGCTGGCCTGCACCTTCGATCCCCACCCCGCCGAGGTGCTTCAGCCCGGGCAGGCCCCCGCGCTGATCTCCACGCTGGACGAGCGACTGGCGTTGATCGCTCAAACGGACGTCGACGCGACCGTCGTGCTGGCCTTCACCTCCGACCTGGCCGCGGTCGAGCCTGAGGCTTTCGTGAAAGACGTGCTGCTCGAACGGCTGCGCGCCCGCGAGATCGTCGTCGGGTTCGACCACACCTTCGGCCGCGGAGCGCGGGGCAGCGCGCGGCTCCTCCAGGCGCTCAGCCCGCGGATGGGCTTCCGCTGCCACGTCGTGCCGCCGCTGATGATCGACGGCGTCGCCGTCTCCTCCTCCGAGATCCGCGCCGCGCTGAAGGCGGGCGAGGTCGAGCGGGCCAACCGGTACCTGGGCAGGCCCTACGCGGTCGGAGGCGAGGTCGTGCAGGGCGCCGGGCGTGGTCGGACCCTGGGCTTCCCGACGGCGAACCTCCGACCCAACCGGCCCTTGCTCGTGCCGCCCGGCGTCTACGCCTGCCGTGCCCAGGTCGACGGAGAGAGCCATCCGGCCGTCGTCAACATCGGTGTGCGGCCGACGTTCGAGGAAGGACGTCTGGTCATCGAGGCCCATCTCCTCGATTTTTCGGGCTCTTTGTACGGTCATGCGATCCGCCTGGCGTTCGTCTGCCGGCTCAGGGATGAGCGAAAGTTCCCCGGGCCGGAAGCGCTCAGGGAGCAGATCGGCCTCGACATCGCGGCGGCCCGCCGGCGTCTTTGACCGCCGGCTTTACTCGGCGGCGTTTCGGTGATAGGATTCCCCCTGTAATTACAGGGGGAAAGAGGTTTTTGGGAACCCGTTCTGGCGGAGGTGTCCTCCCCGGAGCGTGGCGATTGGAGGAGGGCCTCCCGATGCCGCTGTCCATCGACAAGAAGCGAAGCCTGATCGAGCAGTTCCGTGTTCACGAGGGCGATACGGGCTCGCCGGAGGTTCAGATCGCGCTCCTGTCGGAGCGGATCAACGGACTGACCGAGCACTTCAAGCAGCACACGAAAGACCACCACTCGCGACGCGGCCTGCTCATGCTGATCGGCAAGCGCCGCGGGCTCCTCGAGTATCTGCGCAACAAAGACTCCGAGCGATATCGCGCCATCATCGAGAAGCTCGGAATCCGCCGGTGACGGCGGTCTCGCTTTTCACGACAGGTCCTCGGACGGAACGGTTCCGGGGGCCCCTGCGCGGGCGACACGTCCCGCGCCACACGGCGTTCGCCGGACTCCGGCCGACACGCGAGGACGAGCATTTGTATGACTGAGAGCGTTCACGTCGACATCAACAGCCTCCCGTTCTCGATCGAGACGGGCAAGGTGGCCAAGCTGGCCGAAGGCGCCGTGGTCGTACGCCACGGCGGCACGATGGTGCTGGCCACCTGCGTGGCCACCAAGACCCCCAACGAGGCCCAGGATTTCTTTCCTCTGACGGTCGAGTACCGCGAGCGGGCGTACGCCGGCGGGCGGATCCCGGGCGGGTACTTCAAGCGTGAAGGCCGACCCGTCGAGAAGGAGATCTTGACCTCGCGGCTGATCGACCGGCCGATCCGACCACTATTCCCCAAAGGGTTCAGGAACGAGGTCCAGGTCATCTGCCTGGCGATCTCCGCCGACCAGGAGCACGATCCCGACGTGTTGGCCATGAACGGGGCGTCCGCCGCGCTCTGCCTGTCGGGGATCCCGTTCGACGGCCCGGTGGGCGCGGTGCGGGTCGGGCAGGTGGACGGCAAGCTGGTCGTCAACCCGACCCTGGCCCAGCAGGATGCCTCCACGCTCGACCTGGTCATCGCCGGCACCGAGGACGCCGTCCTCATGGTGGAGGCCGGCGCCCAGCAGGTCAGCGAGGAAACGATGCTGGAGGCGATCGCGTTTGGCCACGCCGAATGCAAGCGCCTGGTCCGGGCCCAGAAGGAGCTCGGCCAGAAGGCGGGCCGGCGGCGCTGGCCGTTCGATCCTGAGTCGGTCCGGGATCGCGAGCTGGAGGCGCGGGTCCGGGCGCTGGCCGGCGACCGGCTGACCGCCGCCCTCGCCGTGCACGAAAAGCACGAGCGCGCGGACGCCGTCAGCGCGGTGTTGGAGGGGATCGTCCAGGCGCTCGGCGTCGACGATACGAAGAAGGCCGCCGTGCGCGAGGCCTTCGAGGCGCTGGAGGCGGCCGAGGTCCGGCGCATGATCGTCGAGCGCGGCATCCGCGTCGACGGCCGGAAGGTAAGCGAGATCCGCCCGATCACGATCGACATGTCTTACCTGCCGCGGGCCCACGGCTCCAGTCTCTTCACCCGGGGCGAGACCCAGGCCCTGGTGTCGGTGACGCTCGGCACCAAGTCCGACGAGCAGAAGATCGAGGCGCTGGACGGCGACGAGTGGCGGCGGTTCATGCTCCACTACAACTTCCCGTCGTTCTCCGTGGGGGAGGTGCGTCGCTTCGGCTCGCCGGGACGGCGCGAGATCGGTCACGGCGCGCTGGCCGAGCGGGCGGTGGGGGCCCTGCTGCCGCCCAAGGAGGAGTTCCCTTACACGATCCGCATCGTCTCCGACATCCTCGAATCCAACGGGTCCTCGTCGATGGCTACGGTGTGCGGGGCCTCGCTGGCGCTGATGGACGCGGGGGTGCCGCTCAAGACGCACGTGGCCGGCATCGCCATGGGGCTGGTCAAGGAGGGCGACCGGGTCGGGATCCTGACGGATATCATGGGCGCCGAGGACCACTACGGCGACATGGATTTCAAGGTCGCCGGCACCGAGAAGGGGATCACGGCGCTCCAGATGGACATCAAGGTCTCCGGCGTCTCGCTGGAGATCATGCGCGCGGCGCTGGCCAACGCCCGCGAGGCGCGCCTGTTCGTGCTGGCCAAGATGCGGGAGGCGATCGAGAAGCCGCGCCCCGAGCTCAGCCCCTACGCGCCGCGGTTCGTCACGATCAAGATCCGGCCCGAGAAGATCCGCGAGATCATCGGCCCCGGAGGCAAGGTGGTCCGGGCCATCCAGGAACAAACGGGGACGAAGGTCGACATCGAGGACGACGGCCGGGTGACGGTGTTCTCGCCGGACAGCGCCTCCGTCCAGAAGGCGATCGCCATGATCCAGGACATCTGTCGGGAGGTGGAGCTGGACCGGATCTACGTGGGCAAGGTCAAGAAGATCGTTGAGTTCGGCGCGTTCGTCGAAGTGATTCCGAATACCGAGGGGTTGCTGCACATCTCGCAGATCGCCGAGTCGCGCATCCGCTCCGTCCAGGACGTGCTGAGCGAAGGCGACGAAGTCGCCGTCAAGGTGATCGAGATCGACGGCAACGGCAAGATGCGGCTCTCGCGCAAGATCGCCCTGCGCGAGCAGCCGGCGCTGGCCGAGAAGGAACGGCTCCGGAACCCCAACGCGGCGAACCCTCCCCGTGACTGAAGAATACCGGAAGGGCCTGCTGCCGAACGGCATCCGCGTCGTCACCGAGCGGATGTCCCACGTCCGGTCGGTGGCCGTCGGCGTCTGGGTGGAGACCGGCTCCCGCCACGAGCCCGAGGGCCGGGCCGGCATGTCCCACCTCATCGAGCACCTGGTCTTCAAGGGCACGGCGACGCGCAGCGCCGAGATGATCGCCCGCACCATGGATTCCGTGGGCGGGCAGATGGACGCCTTCACCACGAAGGAGCACACCTGCTTCTACGTGCAGGTCCTCGACGAGCATCTACCCCTGGCCGTGGACCTGCTCACCGACATCCTCCTGCACCCGCTCTTCGACGCCGAGGAGCTGGAGCGGGAGAAGTCCGTGGTGCTGCAGGAGATCAAGATGGTCGAGGACACGCCCGACGACCTCATCCACGATCTTTTCGCCGCGCACGTCTGGGAAGGGCACCCGCTGGGGCGGCCGATCCTGGGCACCCGGGAGGCCGTCATCGGCTACGGGCGGGACGCCATCCACACGCACTTCGTGGAGCACTACGCGCCCCCCAAGATCATCATCGCCGTGGCCGGCAATGTCACGTACGACCGAGTGCTGGAACTGTTCGGCGCCGGCTTCGACGGTTTCCGCCGCCAGCCGATCGAGCGCCCGAACACGGTGCCGGTGATGAAGCCGGGTGTGAACATCGTCCAGAAGGAGCTGGAGCAGGTCCACGTGGTGATGGGCTTCCCCGGGCTCAGCCACTCCGCACCCGAGCGGTACGCGCTCTTCCTCCTCAACGACATCATCGGCGGCAGCATGTCCTCCCGCCTCTTCCAGGAGGTCCGCGAACGTCAGGGGCTGGTCTACTCCATCCACTCCGGCGCCCAGGCCTTCCGCGACACGGGCACCCTCTACATCTACGCGGCGACCGACGCGCCCAACTTCTCGAAGGTGCTCAAGTCGATCCTCAAGGAGATCCGGGATCTCAAGAAGCACGGCGTGCGGGAGGACGAGCTGCGGCGCGCCAAGGATCACCTCAAGGGCAGCCTCATGCTGTCGCTGGAGTCCACCTCGAGCCGGATGAACCGGCTGGCCAAGCACGAGCTGCACTTCGGCTCGTTCCTCACGATGGCCGCCATGCTCGCAGCCATCGACGCCGTCCGCCACGAGGAGGTCCAGGTGCTCGTCAGCCAGCTCCTGGACGAGGACCGGCTGGCGCTGACGACCTACGGCCCGCTGGACCGGCGCAATCTCCCCCGCGAACTGAGCCGGGCCGGATAACGTCGCCAGACTTCGTTCTCAGTCGTCGCCCATCCTCACGTACAAACACGTACGCTCCGGTGGGCTCCTCCTTCGGGCCTCGTCTGGCTCGTTGTCCGGCCCGGCTTGCCGCTTTCCCTTGCCCGGGTTTTCCTTTAAGGTGAGGGCGTGATCGAGCGGTACACGCGTCCGGCCATGGGGCGAATCTGGAGCGAGGAGTCCAAGTACGCCACCTGGCTGCGCGTGGAGCTGGCCGTGTGCGAGGCCTATGCCCGCCGCGGCCGCATCCCGGTCGAGGCCTTGGCCCGCGTCCGGGCCAAGGCTCGCGTCGACGTCGACCGGATCCTCGAGATCCAGCGGCGGGTCAAGCACGAGATGATCGCGCTCCTCACCAGCCTCGAGGAGCAGCTGGGCGCGGACTCCCGCTTCGTCCACATCGGGCTCACCACCAACGACGTGTGGGACACGGCGCTGGCCCTCCAGCTTCGCGAGGCCGCCGACCTCCTCATCGCCGGCCAGGAGCGGTTGCGCGCGGCACTCGGCGAGCTGGCCCGCCGCCACAAGGACACCCTAATCGTCGGCCGGACTCACGGCGTTCACGCCGAGCCGACGACGTTCGGCCTGAAGGTGGCGGTGTGGTACACGGAGGCCGGGCGGAACCTCGAGCGCCTCCGCCGGGCGCGGGCGGCCGTCGCCGTGGGCAAGCTGTCGGGAGCCGTCGGCAACTTCGCCCACGTCGAGCCCGAGATCGAGGAGGAGGTCTGCCGGGAGCTGGGCCTGGAGCCGGCGGCCGTCTCCACCCAGATCGTCCAGCGCGACCGCCACGCGGAGTTCTCTACGGGGCTCGCCGTCGCCGCCGCCTCCCTCGAGAAGATCGCCCTGGAGATCCGGGGCCTCCAGCGGACGGAGATCCTGGAGGCCCAGGAGCCCTTCGCCGAGGGCCAGAAGGGCTCCAGCGCCATGCCCCACAAGCGCAACCCCGAGCTGACCGAGCGCATCTGCGGGCTGGCGCGGCTCGTCAGGACCAACGCGCTGGCCGCGCTCGAGAATGTCGCGCTGTGGCACGAGCGCGACATCAGCCACTCCTCCGTCGAGCGCGTCATCCTGCCGGACTCGACCATCCTCGTCGACTACCTGCTCGATCTGACGACGTTCGTCGTCGAGGGCCTCGAGGTCGACCCGGCTCGCATGGCGGAGAACCTCGAGCGGAGCTACGGCCTCGTCTACTCCCAGCGGGTGCTGCTCAAGCTCACCGAGACGGGGCTGGCGCGCCAGGCGGCCTACGAGATCGTGCAGCGCAACGCCATGCAGGCCTGGCGGGAGCGGCGGTCATTCCTGGAGCTTCTCGCCGCCGACCCGGCGATCACCGAGCGAGTCGGGCCGGACGAGCTGAAGGCGTGCTTCGATCCGGCGTGGTACCTCCGTCATGTCGACGCGATCTTCAGGCGGGCCGGACTTTTGTCGGAGGGGGGCGCCGCCCCCTCCGGGATCCCTAGTCAGAGGGGGCCTCGCGGCCCCCTCCGAACCACCCCATAGGATCGCGGCGGCAAAGCCGCCGCTCGAAAAGCGCGAAATAGAGGGTAGAGCGATGAAGAGGGCGATTCCGGAGGTCGAGCAGGGCGAGAAGCTCTACGAAGGCAAGGCGAAGATCGTCTACGCGACCAGCCGGCCGGATCTGATCATCCAGTACTTCAAGGACGACGCCACCGCCTTCAACGCGCTCAAGCGCGGGACCATCGTCGGCAAGGGCGTGGTGAACAACCGGATGTCGGCGGCGCTGTTCCAGCGGCTCGAGCGGGCGGGGGTGCCCACCCACTATCTGGCCACCCTCTCCGACCGCGAGATGCTCTGCCGGCGGCTCGAGATCATCCGCATCGAGACGATCGTCCGCAACATCGTGGCCGGCAGCCTGGCCAAGCGCACCGGGTTCGAGGAAGGGACTCCGATCAAGCAGCCGATCGTGGAGCTCTACTACAAGTCGGATCCGCTCGGTGATCCCATGATCACCGACGACCACGTGCGGCTGCTGGGGCTGGCCACACCCCGGGAGCTGGCCTGGCTCCGGCGGATGGCCCTCCGGATCAATCGCGTACTCCGGCCGCACATGGCGCGCCGGGGGCTCCTGCTGGTCGACTTCAAGCTCGAGTTCGGGCGTGCCCGCGGCCGGCTCTACCTGGGCGACGAAATCTCACCCGACACCTGCCGCCTGTGGGACGCCCGGACCCGCGCCAAGCTGGACAAGGACCGCTTCCGCCAGGATCTGGGGGGCGTGGAGGACGCCTACCAGGAAGTGTTCCGGCGTCTCGTCGAAGGCGGCGCGCCGCGGACATGAAAGTGCGCGTGCTCGTCCGGCTCAAGCCGGGCATCCTCGACGTTCAGGGCGCGGCCGTCAAGCGCGCGTTGATGGGCCTCGGCTTCACCGACGTGGCCGACCTGCGGGTGGGCAAGGTGATCGAGGTCGAGCTGGAGGCTCCCACGGCCGCGCAGGCCCGCGCCCGCGCCGACGAGATGTGCCGCCGGCTCCTCGCCAACCCCCTGCTCGAGGAGTACACGATCGAGTGAGCGCGCTTCGCTTGCTCGGTGCCGCCTGGCAGCGGTAAGATAGTCCTGCCTCGAGAGGAGAATCGACTCCATGAGATTCGGCGTGGTCGTGTTCCCGGGGACTTGGAGCGACTGCGACTTCCACTACGTGGTCTCGGAAGTCCTGCGGCAGCCGGTCAAGTACATCTGGCACCGCGACCGGAACCTCGATGACTTCGACTGCGTCATCCTGCCGGGCGGCTTCTCCTACGGCGATTACTTGAGAGCCGGCGCCGTGGCCGGCCGCTCGCCGGTGGTGGAGGCGCTGGGTGACTTCGTCGCGCGCGGCGGGCATGTGCTCGCCTCCTGCAACGGGTTTCAGATCCTGTGCGAGGCCGGCCTCCTGCCCGGCGCGCTCATGCGCAACGAGTGCCTGCAGTATCGCTGCCAGCAGACGCATCTCGTGGTCGAGAACGTGGACACGCCCTTCACTCGGGGTCTGCGCGTGGGGCAGGTGTTGACGATGCCGATTTCCCACGGCGAGGGCAAGTACTATGCCGACGCCGGGGCGCTGGCGAAGCTCAGGAAGAACGGCCAGATCGTGTTCCGCTACGCGACGGCCGAAGGCCAGGTCACGCGGGCGGCCAATCCCAACGGCTCCCTGGAGAGCATCGCCGGCGTCGTCAACGAGGAGGGGACCGTGCTGGGACTCATGCCGCATCCCGAGCGGGCGGCCGAGCCGGCGATGGGTAGCACCGACGGGCTGCTGATCTTCCAGTCCCTCCTCGGCAGCCTCGTCGAGGACGGCGGCTTCTTGAAGCGGTAACCGCTGGAGGCGGATTGACGGGGTCGGAGCCGAAGGCGACACCGGACCTCGCGCGCGAACTGGGCCTCACTGCCGACGAATACGACCGGATCATCGAGCGGCTCGGTCGCGAGCCCACCTACACCGAACTGGGGCTGTTCTCCGCCCTCTGGTCGGAGCACTGTGCCTACAAGCACTCGCGCGTGTTCCTGGCCCGGCTGCCCCAAGCGGGGCCGCATGTGCTGCAGGGGCCCGGCGAGAACGCCGGTGTCGTCGACATCGGCGACGGCTGGGCCGTCGTGTTCAAGATCGAGAGCCACAATCACCCCTCGTTCATCGAGCCCTTCCAGGGCGCCGCCACCGGGGTGGGCGGAATCCTGAGGGACATCTTTACGATGGGCGCCCGCCCCATCGCCATCCTCGATTCCCTCCGCTTCGGCGAGCCGGACGACCCCCGGACGCGCCGGCTGATCGAGGGGGTCGTGTCCGGCATCAGTTGGTACGGCAACTGCTTCGGCTGCCCCACCGTCGGCGGCGAGATCGCCTTCGCCCCCGAGTATGCGGGCAACCCCCTCGTCAACGTGATGTGCGTGGGGCTCGTCCGGGCCGACCGGATCTTCCGCGCCCGCGCCGAGGGGGTGGGGAATCCCGTGTTCTACGTCGGCAACAAGACGGGGCGCGACGGCATCCACGGCGCCACGATGGCCTCGTCGACGTTCGACGAGCGTGCCCAGGAGCGCCGCCCGACGGTGCAGGTGGGCGATCCCTTCACGGAGAAGCTGCTCCTCGAGGCTTGTCTGGAGCTCATGCAGACCGGCGCCGTGGTGGGGATCCAGGACATGGGCGCGGCCGGGCTGGCCTGCTGCACCTCGGAGATGCCGGCGCGGGCCGGCACCGGCATGGAGGTGGAGCTGTCGCGCGTGCCCCAGCGCGAGATCGAGATGACCCCCTACGAGATCCTTCTTTCGGAGTCGCAGGAGCGCATGCTGCTGGTCGTGGCGCGCGGCCGCGAGGAGGAGGTGCGGCGGGTCTTCGCCAAGTGGGAGCTGGACGCCGTCGAGATCGGACGGGTCACCGACGACGGCAACCTGACCGTGCGCCACCACGGGGAGATCGCCGCCCGCGTGCCAGTGAAGGCGCTGGCCGAGGCGCCTCGCTACGAGAAGCCGACCGCGCCGCCCCCGTGGCTGGCCGAGCTACGGGCCTTCGATCCCCTGGCCCTGCCGGAGCCGGCGGATTACGAGGAGGCGCTGCTGGCGGTCCTGGGGTCGCCGACCATCGGCTCCAAGGAGTGGGCGTTCCGCCAGTACGACCAGCAGGTCGGGATCAACACCCTGGTGCTGCCGGGCTCCGACGCGGCGGTGCTGAGAGTGAAGGGCACGCGCCGCGCCCTGGCGATCTCGACCGACGGCAACGGCCGGCAAGTGTTTCTCGATCCCCGTCGCGGAGCGGCCATGGCGGTCTGCGAGGCGGCGCGGAACGTCTCCTGCGCGGGTGGTCGACCGCTGGGCGTCACGGACTGCCTGAATTTCGGCTCGCCCGAGCGGCCCGAGATCCTCTGGCAGTTCGCCGAGGCGATCGACGGCCTCGCCGAGGCCTGCCGCGCCCTCGATCTGCCGGTAGTGGGCGGCAACGTTTCCTTCTACAATGAAACCAACGGGCAGGCCATTCTCCCCACGCCCGTCGTGGGCGTGGTCGGCGTGCTCGCGGAGGCGGGGCGGGCGGTCACGCAGTGGTTCAAGGGGGCGGGCCACCGTCTCGCCCTGCTGGGTCCCGACGCCGTCAGCCTGGGGGGAAGCGAGTACCTGTGGATGCTCCACCGCCGCCTCGCCGGGCCGCTGGCGCCGCTGGACCTGGGGCGGGAGCGGCGGGTACAGTCGGCCGTCCAGGCGGCGATCGGCGCCGGGCTCGTGCTCTCCGCGCACGATTGCGCCGAGGGCGGCCTGGCGGTGGCGCTGGCGGAGGGCTGCGTCACCGGCCGGGAGCCGGTGGGATGTAGCGTGACGCTGCCCGAGGGAGCGCGGGCCGATCTCATGCTCTTCGGCGAAGGACCGTCGCGGGTGGTCGTCTCCGTCGACCCGGCGCGGGTCCTGGAGTTCGAGGGGCTGATGGCGGAGTCGGCCATTCCGTGGCGCTGGATCGGGACCACGGGGAGCGAGCGGCTGAGAGTTCGCTGCGGGTCGACGACGGTGATCGACGCCGCGATCGAGAGCCTCGAACAGGCTTGGAGGAGGGGCTTTGAGCGTCACCTGGCGTGACGACAAGTTCCACGACGAGTGTGGGGTGTTCGGCATCTGGAATCATCCGGAGGCCGCCAACGTCGCCTACCTCGGTCTCTACGCGCTCCAGCACCGCGGGCAGGAGTCCGCGGGGATCGCCGCGACCGACGGGCAGAGCTTCCACACCGAGAAGGCGATGGGATGGGTCGCCGACGTCTTCGGCCCCGAGCGCCTGCGCCGGCTTCCCGGCCACCGCGCCATCGGTCACGTCCGCTACTCGACGGCCGGCTCCTCGAAGCTCCGCAACGCCCAGCCCATCACGGCCAACACCGCCCGCGGCCCGATCGCCATCGCCCACAACGGCAACCTGACCAACGCCGAGGCGCTGCGGAGGGAGATGGAGCGGGAGGGCGCCATCTTCCAGTCCAACTCCGACACCGAGGTCATCCTCCACCTCCTCGCGCGCGCCCCCGCCGGGACGCTGGCGGAGCAACTCCCGCATGCGCTCCGGCAGGTGACGGGGGCATACTCGCTGCTGATCCTCACGCCGGACGCCATGTACGCCGTGCGCGACCCGAATGGCTTCCGGCCGCTGGGACTGGGGAGGCTCACCGACTCGTGGGTGGTCGCCTCGGAGACGTGCGCGCTCGACCTCATCGAGGCGAAGTACGAGCGCGAGGTCGAGCCGGGGGAGATCGTCGTCATCTCGGAGGCCGGCGTGCAATCTCGCCGCTACGCCCCCGCCGGGGAGCGCCTGCACTGCGTCTTCGAGTACGTTTACTTCGCGCGGCCCGACTCCGTCCTCTGGGGCCGCAACGTGCACACCGTCCGCAAGGCGCTCGGGCGGGAGCTGGCTCGCGAGCACCCGGTGGAGGCCGACATCGTCATCCCGGTGCCGGACTCGGGCACCAGCGCGGCGCTCGGCTTCTCCGAGCAGTCGGGGGTGCGCTACGAGATGGGCCTCATCCGCAACCACTACGTGGGCCGCACGTTCATCGAGCCCAAGCAGGGCATCCGCCACTTCGGCGTCAAGGTGAAGCTCAACCCGATGCGGGAGATGCTGGAGGGGCGGCGGGTCGTGGTCGTCGACGACTCGATCGTCCGCGGCACCACCAGCCGCAAGATCGTGAGGATGATCCGGAACGCCGGCGCCCGCGAGGTCCACATGCGGATCTCGTCGCCGCCGATCAAGTGGCCCTGCTACTACGGCATCGACACCCCGACCCGGAGGGAGCTGATCGGCGCCAGTCACAACGTCGAAGAGATCCGCCGGTATGTCGGCGCCGATTCGCTCGGATACCTCTCGCTCGAGGGCATGCTGAAGGCCACCGGCGCGGACCCCAGCCACTTCTGCCACGCCTGCTTCACCGGCAATTACCGGGTGGGGATCGCGCCCGAGCCGAGCCCGCAGCTCAGGCTGTTCGACGACTAGCGGTTGTTGGCGAATGGCGCCAGCTTACTCCGGCCACTGCTCGCTGTTTCGAGCGCCGGCTCCGCCGGCGCCATCCCTTCCTGGGGGAGGCCTCGGAGGGGGCCGCCGAGGCCCCCTCCGACTGAGCTAGCGCCGCCGATGGATCGACCGACCTACCGTGACGCCGGCGTCGACATCGAGGCCGGCGACGAGGCGGTTCGCCGCATCGCGCCGCTGGCCCGTACCACCTTCCGGCCGGAGGTCATCGGCGGCATCGGGGCCTTCGCGGGGTTCGTCAGGGTGCCCCAGAAGTTCCGCGAGCCGGTGCTGGTGTCGTCGACGGACGGCGTGGGCACGAAGCTCAAAGTGGCCTTCATGGCCGACCGCCACCAGACCGTGGGCATCGACCTGGTGGCCATGGGCGTCAACGACCTTCTCGTCCACGGCGCCGAGCCCCTCTACTTTCTGGATTACATCGGCATCGCGCGCCTGGACCCCGCGCGGGTGGAGACGATCGTGCGCGGGGTGGTCGAGGGGTGCCGGCGGGCGGGCTGCGCGCTGATCGGGGGGGAGACCGCCGAGCTGCCCGACCTCTACGGGCCGGGAGAATACGATTTGGCCGGGTTCGCCGTGGGCGTCGTGGAGCAGAGCCGCATCGTCGACGGCGCTCGCGTGCGACCGGGAGACATCCTGCTCGGGTTGGCATCGTCCGGCCTCCACTCGAACGGCTACTCTTTGGCGCGCCGGATCGTCTTCGACGTCCTCAAGCTGTCGATCGACGCCGAGCTGCCCGGAACGGGCCGCGCCGTCGCCGCCGAGCTGCTGGAGCCGACGCGGATCTACGTGCGCCCGATCCTCGCCTTGCTGGAGCGGATGGAGGTGGGAGCGATGGCGCACATCACGGGCGGCGGGATCGTCGGGAACGTTCCCCGCGTGCTGCCCGAGGGGTGTCGCGCCCTGATCCACCGCAAGTCGTGGCAGGTGCCGGCCGTGTTCGAGACGCTGCAGCGGGCCGGCCGGGTGGCCGACGCGGAGATGTTCAGGACCTTCAACATGGGGATCGGCTACGTGGTCGTCGTGCCGGCGCCGCACGCCGAGGCCGCCGGAGCGGCGCTCGCCGTCGCCGGCGAGACGGTGCACCGGCTGGGCGAGATCGTGGCCGGCGAGCGCGGCGTGGAGCTGGTGGCGTGAGCCGCATCGCGGTGCTGGGCGGCGGCTTCGCCGGGCTGGAGGCGATCCGCGTGCTGGATCGCCGGCTGGGCCCCCGGCAGGATGTCGAGCTGCTCCTGGTGAGCGACCGCAACTATCTGCTGTTCACCCCGCTGCTGCCCCAGGTGGCCTCCTCGCTCGTCGAGCCGCGCCACATCATCCAACCGATCCGCGACCTCCGCGGGGCCCGCCGATTCCGCTTCCGCCGCGACCAGGTGCTCGACATCGATCTGGCCGCGCGTCGGGTCGTCCTCGCCGAGGGGACCGTGGCCTATGACCGTCTGGTGATCGCGCTCGGCGGAACGACGCCGAGCTTCGGGATCCCCGGCGTCGAGGAGCACGCGCTCCCGTACAAGCACCTCGACGACGCCATCCTCCTGCGCGATCATCTGATCGACCTCGCCGAGCACGCCGATCACGAGCCCGATCCCGACGTCCGTCGGCGCATGCTGACGGTCTGCGTCGTTGGCGGCGGCTACACCGGCGTCGAGCTGGTGGCGGAGCTGCACGACTTCTTCCATTCGTATGTGGTGCCGCGCTACCGCGGCATCGAGGCCGGCGACTACCGCCTGGTCGTCCTCGAGGCGGGCGAGGAGATCCTGCGCGGCGTCCATCCCGCGCTCGCGGAACGAGCGCACCGGCGGCTGCACCGCGAGGGCATCGAGGTCAAGACCCGAACGCGCGTCACGCGGGTGCTGCCCGGCGTCGTCGAGGTAGGGGGTGGCGAGTCGATCGCGGCGGGCCTGATCGTCTGGGCCGCGGGCGTCAAGGGCCACCCGGCACTGGCCCACCTCCCCGTCGGCCACGATCGACTGGGGCGGATCGTCGTCAACAGCTTCCTCCAGATTCCCGGCCATCCGGAGGTCTACGGCGCCGGGGACGCGGTCAGCATCGAGGGCAAGCCCCAAGCCTCCATTCCCATCATCCCGGCGGCGCTGGCCCACGGGCGCCTGGTCGCCGAGAACATCGTGGCCGACCTCGCCGGCCGCGCGCTGCGGCCGATCGACTTTGCGCCGCGCGGGATGCTGGTGTCGCTGGGCGAGAAGGACGCCGTGGTCGAGGTCATGGGGTTCCGGTTCTCCGGCTACCCGGCCTGGCTCTTCTGGAACGCGCTCCACCTCCTGAAGTTGGTCGGCGTCCGCAAGCAACTCCAGGTGGCGCTCGACTGGTCCCTGGCCCGCTTCTTCCCGCGGGACTCGGCCATCATGCGACAGGTGCCACGCTGCCCGATCTGCGCCCTTCACGCCGCCGCCCCCAAGGAGCGCGACGCCGCGTGAAGGAGCTTCTCCGGGTCGGCGTGCTCGCCTCCGGTCGCGGCTCGAACCTCCAGGCGATCCTCGACGCCAGCGCGCGCACCGACTTTCCGGCCCGGGTCGCCGTGGTCGTCTCCGATCGCGAGGGCGCCCGGGCGCTGAAGATCGCCGCCGAGCGGGGGGTGCCGGCCGTGCTCCTGAACCCCAAGGACTTCGGCGCCCGCGAGGCCTACGACGCCGCCATCACCAAGGTCCTCGAGGCGCATCAGGTCGGGCTCGTCTGCCTGGCCGGCTTCATGCGTGTCCTCGGACCGGCGTTCGTCCGGGCGTGGACGGGGCGGATCATGAACATCCACCCCTCGCTGCTGCCGGCCTTCCCCGGGCTGAACGCCCAGCGCCAGGCGCTCGACCATGGCGTGAAGATCTCGGGCGCCACCGTCCACTTCGTCGACGAAGGCGTGGACACCGGCCCGATCATCTTACAATCGAGCGTCCCCGTGCAGCCCGACGACACCGAGGAGACGCTGGCGGCACGGATCCTCGCCGAGGAGCACCGGCTCTATCCGCAGGCGGTGCGGCTCTTCGCGGAAGGGCGGCTTAGGATCGTCGGCAGGAGAGTGATCGTGGGATGGTGATCGAATGAAGGTCCGGCGTGCGCTCGTGAGCGTTCACGACAAGACCGGTGTGGTCGAGCTGGCCAGAGCCCTCCGGGAGCTGGGGGTGGAGCTCCTCTCGACGGGCGGGACGGCTCGGCTGCTCCGGGACTCGGGGGTGCCGGTGCGCGAGGTCGCCGACGTCACCGGGTTTCCCGAGATGCTCGACGGTCGTGTCAAGACGCTCCATCCCAAGATTCACGGAGGCATCCTGGCCCGCCGGGACTCCCCCGAGCATGCGGCCGCGCTCGAGCAGCACGGGATCCCGCCGATCGACCTCGTCGTCGTGGCGCTCTACCCGTTCGAGGCCACGGTGGCGCGGCCCGGCGTCACGCGCGCCGAGGCGATCGAGCAGATCGACATCGGGGGTCCGGCCATGATTCGCGCCGCCGCCAAGAACCACGCGAGCGTGGCCGTCGTCACCGATCCCTCGCAGTACGCGGAGGTCCTGGGAGAGCTGCGGGCCAGCGGCGGCGCGCTTAGCGACGAGACGCGCGCTCGTCTGGCCCAGCAAGCGTTCCGGCGGACGGCCGAATACGACGCGGCGATCGCCGCTCATTTTTCTTCGGAGGGGGCCGCCTCCCTCGGAGGGGGGCTTCGCCTCCCATCCCGGTCGGAGGGGGCGACTCCACAGGCGCGCCCGGAGGGCGCGACGGTCCCCTCCGAGACCTCCCCCAGGACGGATTGCGCCGGCGAAGCCGGCGCTCGAACGGAGCAGTTTCCGGAGCGGCTGCGGCTCGAGGCCGAGCGGGCGCTCGGTCTGAGGTACGGCGAGAACCCCCACCAGGCGGCGGCGTTCTACCGCCTCCTCGGCGGGTTCCCCTTCGGGCTCGGCGCCATGCGGCAGCTGCACGGGCCCGAGCTCGGTTACAACAATCTGCTCGACCTCTCGGCGGCCCTGGGGCTGTTGCTCGAGTTCGCCGAGCCGGCGGCCGTCGTCGTCAAGCACACCAACCCGTGCGGTGCCGCGGTCGCCGCCACCGCCGGCGCCGCCATGGCCAAGGCGAAAGCGTCGGATCCGGTATCGATCTACGGCGGGATCGTCGGCGTCAACCGCGCCTTCGACCCGGCCGTCGTCCGGGAGCTCGCCGGCATCTTCGTCGAGATCCTCTTCGCGCCCGCCTTCGTTCCCGAGGCGCTGGAGGAGCTCAGGCGGACGAAGAAGAAGTGCCGTGTGCTCCAGGTACCGTGCGAACGGCTCCCGCGGCTCGTCGAGTACCGGAGCGTGCTCGGTGGTCTGCTGGTGCAGGCGGCGGACGCGGTCGACCTCGATGAGAAGACCCTCAAGACGGTCACCCGGCGCGCGCCCACTCCCGACGAGATGGCCGCGCTCGGCTTCGCCTGGCGGGTGGCCAAGCACGTCAAATCGAACGCCATCGTGCTGACCACAGGCGATCAGGTGGTCGGCGTCGGGGCCGGGCAGATGAATCGCCTGGACTCCGCGCGCCTGGCCGTCATGCGGGCGCGCGAGGCCGGGCTCGGCACCGAAGGCAGCGTCTGCGCCTCCGACGCGTTCTTCCCGTTCCGCGACGGTCTCGACGTCGTGGCTCAGGCCGGGGTCACGGCCGTCATCCAGCCGGGCGGCTCGCTCCGGGATCAGGAGGTCATCGCGGCGGCCGACGAGCGCGGGGTGGCGATGGTCTTCACCGGCATCCGTCACTTCCGCCACTGACCGCGATGGCACGGGGTCCCGAACGGATCTATGGGCTCCGGGATCTGACCCGGATTCTGAGCCTCACGCCCCGGCGGCTGGCCCAACTCCGGCGGCTCGATCTGCTCCGCGGCGACGCCGGCTACACCTTCCGCGACCTCCTGGCGCTCAAGGCGGCCACCGCGCTGCTGGACGCGGGCGCATCGGTACGCCAGATCCGCGAGGCGCTGCTGGCGCTCCGGAAGCAGGACCCCGATCTGGAGAGCCCGCTGGCGGAGGTGCGCTTCATCGTCGAGGGCGATCGCCTCCTCGCTCAGTCCGAGCGCGTCCGCTTCGATCCCCGCACCGGGCAGACGGTGCTCGCGCTCGACGCCGGCGGCCTCACCAAGGACGCGGCGGCGACCCTCGCCACGGGGCTGGTCCGGCCGCTGTATCCGCCCGCCGCCCAGGCGGAGACCTGGTTCGAGCGGGCCAGCGAGTGGGATGCCGATCCCGGGCACTGGGAGGACGCCATCGATGCCTATCGCCGCGTGGTGGCCCTCGATCCGACCTACGCCGCCGCCTGGAACAACCTCGGGCTCCTCCTGCACCGGATGGGACGATACGAGGAGGCGCGGGCGGCGTACACGGCCGCGCTGGAGCAGGACCCCCGGTGCGCCGAGGCCGCCTACAACCTGGGATCGCTCGACGAGGACTGCGGCGATGCCGAGCAGGCGATCGTCCATTACCGGCGCGCGCTCGAGCTGTCGCCCGACTACGCCGACGCTCACTTCAACCTGGCGGCGGCGCTCGCCCGGGCCGGCCGCAACGCGGAAGCGGTCGCGCACTGGCAGCGGTACCTCGAGCTGGACTCGGGTAGCCCGTGGGCCCGCATCGCCCGCGCGCACCTGGAAGTCGTGGAGCCGCCTGGAGGGGGCCCGCCCGAATGAAGCTGCTGCTGGTGGGCGGTGGGGGACGGGAGCACGCGCTGGCCTGGAAGCTCGCGCAGAGCCCGCTGGTCGACACGCTCTACGCCGCGCCCGGCAATCCGGGCATCGCGCGTCACGCGAAGTGCGTGCCCATCAAAGCCGAGGCCCACGACGAGCTCCTCGCCTTCGCCGAGCGCGAGCGGATCGACTTCACCGTCGTGGGGCCCGAAGGGCCGCTGGTCGCCGGACTCGCCGACCGCTTCACCTCGCGGGGGCTGGCCGTCTTCGGGCCGACCGCGGCCGCGGCGCAGATCGAGGGATCGAAGGCGTTCGCGAAGTCGCTGATGAAGCGCTACCGGATCCCCACCGCGCGATTTGAGACCTTTGACGACGTCAGGGCCGCGATCGACCACTGCCGAGGGCTTAGCCAGCCCGTGGTCGTAAAGGTCGACGGACTCGCCGCGGGTAAAGGCGTGACCGTGTGTCAGACGGCCGAGGAAGCGGCCAAGGCCATATCGGCGGCGATGGAACTCAGGGTATTTGGCGATGCCGGGAAGAAGGTCGTGATTGAGGAGTTCTTGCGTGGTGGGGAGGTCTCGTTTTTCGCCCTGGCCAATGGCCAGGCCGCGGTGCCTCTCGGCGCCGCACGAGATCACAAGACGGTCTTCGACGACGACCGTGGACCGAACACCGGCGGCATGGGGGCCTACTCGCCGGTGCCGGGGATCGATGCCGCGGCCGAACAGCAGGTGATGGAGAGTATCGTCGATCCCACGATCGCGGCGCTGGCCAAGGACGGTATGCCCTACCGCGGCGTGCTCTTCGTCGGGCTGATGATGACGGGCGAGGGACCGAAGGTGCTGGAGTTCAACTGCCGCTTCGGTGACCCGGAGTGCCAGGCGCTCGTGGTGCGGCTCGGGAGTGACCTCGTGCCGCTTCTGCTGGCCGCCGCGCGCGGTGATCGGCTGCCCGAGCGCGTCGCCTGGAGGCCCGAGGCGGCGGTGTGCGTGACGCTGGCCTCCGCCGGCTACCCGGAGCGCTACCCGATGGGCCTCCCCATCGACGGCATCGACGCCGCCGAGACGGTGGAGGGCGTGCGCGTCTTCCACGCGGGGACGGCCGAGCGCGACGGCAAGCTCGTCACGGCCGGCGGGCGCGTGCTGAGCGTGACGGCCACGGCACCCGCGCTCCGCGAGGCGATCGCACACGCCTACCAGGCGGCGGCGCGGATCCGCTTCGACGGTGTGCACTATCGCACCGACATCGGCAGGAAGGGGATCGGATAGTGGATAGACCTGTGCGTGTCGGCATCGTGCTCGGCAGCGATTCGGACCTCGAGGTCATGCTGGAGGCAGTGAAGGTCCTCGATGCGCTCGAGATCGGCAGCGAGGTGGTGGTGGCCTCCGCCCATCGCACGCCCCAGCGGACCCACGACTACGCGGCGACGGCTCATGCGCGTGGCCTTGGCGTCCTCATCGGTGCGGCCGGCGGCGCCGCTGCGCTGCCCGGCGTTCTGGCGGCGGCCTCGCCGCTGCCCGTCATCGGCGTGCCCATCGCCTCCACCCCGCTCGGCGGCCTCGATGCGCTCCTGTCGATCGCCCAGATGCCCAAGGGCGTGCCCGTGGCCACGGTGGCCATCGGTACCTGGGGCGCGGTGAACGCCGCGATCCTGGCGGCGCAGATTCTGGCCGTCGCCGATCCCGCCGTGAGCGAGCGCCTGGCGGCCTACCGAAGGCGCCTGGCCGCCGAGGTCGACGAGCGGGCGCGCCGCGTCGCCGAACGGATGAAGGCACGCGAATAACCGGGACGTGAGGGCATGGGCACGGAGGTCCTGAAGGTCGATCCCGCGAACCCTGACGCCGCTGCGCTCCAGCGCGGGGCGGCCGCGCTGAAGAAGGGCGGTCTGGTCGCCTATCCCACCGAGACCTTCTACGGCCTCGGCGCCGCGGCGCTGGATGGGGGGGCGGTGAGGCGGATCTTCGAGGTCAAGCGCCGCCCCGAATCGAAGCCGCTGCTGGTGCTCGTCGACTCGGTGGAGATGGTCGAGCGGCTGGCGGTCATCTCCGAGCCCGCCCGCCGACTCATGGCCCAACACTGGCCCGGAGCCCTGACGCTGGTGCTGCCCGCCCAGCCGTCGGTGCCGGTGGAGGTCACGGCGGGGACGGGCACGGTCGGCGTGCGGCTCTCGCTTCATCCGATCGCGCGCGGCTTGGCCCGAGCGCTCGGCGGACCGGTGACGGCGCCCAGCGCGAACCGGTCCGACGATCCTCCGCCGACGACTGCAGACGCGGTGCTGCGTGATCTGGACGGCGCGATCGCGCTGGTGCTCGACGGCGGCCCGACGGCCGGTGGGCTGGCCTCCACGGTGCTCGACGTCACCGTCGATCCGCCGCGCGTGATCCGCCAGGGCGCCGTGCGCGTGATATGACGCCCCGCTGTTGCGAGGCCAGCGTTCGAGCGTCGGCTTTGCCGGCGCCATCGATCCTGGGGGAGGCCTCGGAGGGGGCCGCCGAGGCCCCCTTCGAATGAAAATCACGGGCGTGATCCAGGCCGGTGGCAAGAGCACCCGCATGGGCGGGCAACCCAAGGCGCTGATGGACCTGGGCGGCCGACGGATCATCGAGCGCGTGGCCGGGGTGCTCGCGGGCGCCGTGGACGACCTGCTGATCGTCACGAACATGCCGGAGCTCTATGCCTTCCTGGGCCTGCCCATGGTGCCCGACGTCTATCCGGATCACGGCTCCCTGGGCGGCATCTACTCGGGCCTCAAGGCGGCCTCCGGCGGGGCGGCGTTCACCGTGGCCTGTGACATGCCGTTCCTGCGCCGCGAGGTCGTCCGTCTCGTCGTCGAGCACGCTCCGCTCGGGGACGTCGTGATCCCGCGCGTGGGCGATCAGTACGAGACGATGCACGCCGCCTACCAGAAGAGCTGCCTACCGCACATGGAGGAGCGGTTGCTGGCCGGGCGGCTGAAGATCGTGGGGTTCTTCGACAAGGTGCGCGTCGTCGTGATCGATGAGGCGGAGATCGCGCGGTACGTCGACCCCGCCGTCGTGTTCATGAACGTCAATACGCCCGAGGAGCTGGAGCGCGCGCGGGCGCTGGTCCGGGAGCTCGCCTGATGGCCGTGCGAGCCGCAGGACGGCCGGGGGCTGGGGCCCCCGCGGCCGAGGCGAGCCTGTAATGGACCCCATCGTCGCGCTGAACGCTCTGCCGCTCGACGTCCGCGACCGGCTCTATCTACGACTCGTTCCCGAGGAGCTGCTCGTGGTCTACGGGGTCGACCGGCAGCAGCTGCACGGCCCGCTCGGCGAGCGCCTGGTGCGGATCACCGCCGGGGACGAGAAGCCCTGGGTGCGTATCGAGCTCTGGGCGCGCGAGCACGATCGCGACCCGGTTCTCCTCCTCGACATGGGCATGTCGGCGTTCGGGGCGCCGGAGCTGTCGCTGGTTCAGATCAACGATCCGGAGACGCCCCGCTACGGGGTCGATCGGGACGACCACGGGCACGACACCCTGCTCGGTACAGCCTGCCGCAACCTCGGTGAGGAGGCGCGGGCCCTCGCCGCGGGCCTCGCGCCCGGCCAGGTTCGCCGGGGCCTCCGCATGATCGGCCGCGTGCTGGAGTGCATGGACGCGTTCTGCCGGCTGCTGGGACGCGAGTTCTATCTCGTCGAACCGCTCTTCTATCACTCGGCGCTCCTCTACGAGCGCCACGGCTGCGACTACTTCATCGGCCGCGACCGCATGGACGCCATCCACGCCGGCTTTCAGCCCGGCGGCGCCCTGCACGCGTGCCTCGACGACTCGACGCCGTTCCGGCGACGGGGGTTCGACGGCTCGATCCGGGGCCGCAGCTGGGCCATCCACGACGGCATCCTCGGCACGCCGTTCGGCGCGGGCGGCTCCGGCGTGAAGATGTACCGTGTGCCCGGTCGCCGCCCGGAGGTCTCGACGTTCCCGGGCGGCGTGTACTGAAGGCAGCGATGGGCCGGCTGCGCGCCGCCGTGGTCGTCCACTACCACGAGATCAGCCTGAAGCGGGGCAACCGCCCGCTCTTCCTCCGCCAGCTCTCCCGCAACCTGGCGCGCGCGACCTCCGATCTGGGCGGGGTCGGCGTCGAGCAGCTCACGGGACGCATCGTGCTCGATCTCGCGGGCCACGACCGGCCGGAGGTCGTCCGCGCCCGTGCCGCCCGCGTGTGCGGCGTGGCCAGCGTCGCCCTCGCGTATCGCGTCCCCTCGTCGGTCGAGCCGATGAAGGCCGCCATCGCCGGCCTGATCGAAGGGCGGCCGTTCCGGTCGTTCAGGATCTCGGCGCGCCGAGCCTTCAAGACGTACCCCATGACCTCCGTCGAGCTGAACCGTGAGCTGGGCGCGTTCGTCCTGGAGCGCGTCAAGGGCTCGGGCGCGCGGGTGGACCTGAATGAGCCCGAGCTGGAGATCCACGTCGAGGTGCTGCCCGCCGAGACGTTTGTCTATGCGGACCGCGTCCCCGGACCCGGCGGGCTCCCGGTGGGGGCGAGCGGCACCGTGGCCGCCCTGCTGTCGGGCGGCATCGACTCGCCCGTGGCCGCCTGGCGCATGATGAAGCGCGGCTGCCGCGTGGTGTTCGTCCACTTCCACAGCGTGCCGTACCTGCCGGCCACCTCCCAGGCCAAGGCGCGGGCGCTGGTCGAGCGCCTCACGGAGTGGCAGTACCGGTCCCAGCTCCTTCTGGTGCCGCTCGGGGAGATCCAGCGCGAGGTGGTGCTGAGCGTGCCGCCGCCGGTGCGGGTGGTGGTCTACCGACGGATGATGGTGCGGATCGCCGAGGCGCTGGCCCGGACAGCGGGCGCGCTGGCGCTGGCCACGGGGGAGAGCCTGGGGCAGGTCGCGTCGCAGACGCTCACGAACATCGCGCGCATCGACGAGGTCGCGGGGCTGCCGGTGCTGCGCCCGCTCATCGGCATGGACAAGCTGGAGATCACCGCCGAGGCCCAGCGGCTCGGCACGTTCGAGATCTCGATCGAGCCCGATGCCGACTGTTGCACGCTCTTCGTGCCGAAGCACCCGGCGACGGGCGTATCGGCGGATGAGATCCGCGCGGCCGAGGCTCGGCTGGAGATTCCCCGGCTCGTCGGGATGGGGGTCGAGGGGGCGGCGCTGGAGACCTTCGAGTTCCCGACGGGGGCCGCCGCCGAGGGGGCGCGCGCGCTCCGAGGACGATGCGACTGATCGTCTTTCGCGAGGCCGAGGAGCTGGCTGCGGCCGCGGCCGCGCTGGTACGCGAGCGCGTCGGGGCCAAGCCCGATCTCGCCATGGCCGTGCCGGCGGGGCGCACACCCCGCCGGATGTACGCGCTGCTGCGCGAGCTGCAGGCCACGGTGGCCGTCGACTTCTCGCGTCTGCGGGTCTTCTCGGTGGATGAGCTCTGTCGCCCGGCGCCCGCCAGCGGCTATTTCTGGCAGCAGGTCTGCCACGAGTTCCTGGAGTGGGCGGGCGTGCCGGGCGCGCGGTGCCATCCCTTTCGGATCGACGCGGCCGACCTGGAGGAGATGTGCCGGGCCTACGAGAAAGTCATCGTCGAGGTGGGCGGGTTGGACCTCGTGATGCTGGGGCTCGGACCGAACGCCCACCTGGCCTCCAACGAGCCGGGGGCACCCTTCGACTCGGTGACCCGTCCGGTCCCGCTCCTGCCCGAAACCGTGCAGTACATCCTCACCGACCAGGTCAACCTGACGCTGGCCGGGGGCGCCGTCGCGGACCGCGCGGTGACGCTGGGGCTCTCGACGATCGCCGCAGCGCGCGAGGTCGTCGTCCTGGTGAGCGGCCGCGGCAAGCGCGCCGCGCTCCGGCGGCTCGTCGACGGTCCGGTGAGCCCGGAGATCCCCGCCTCCGTCCTCAGAAACCATCCGCGCTGCACGGTTCTCGCCGACCGGAACGCGTATCCGTGACGGGTGCCCCGACCCCGACATCTAGGTGTGCTTGACACGTCGGGCCCCTACCAGTATGGTGAGCCAGGTATGACGGTCATCGCCCTCGGCGCCGACCACGCCGGTTTCCCTCTCAAGGAAGACCACCGGATCCTCGACGTCGGCACCGACTCCCTCGGCATGGTCATCGCCGCCAACAAGGTTCCCGGCGTGTGGGCGGCCCTCGAACGCGTGATCCCGCGCGCAGGCGTTTCCGATGCCCCGGCTCACTGACGTCGACCCCGACATCGCCAAGACGCTGCGCGAGGAAGCGCAGCGGCAGAACCGGAACCTCGAGCTGATCGCCTCCGAGAACTTCGTCTCCGAGGCGGTGCTGGAGGCGCTCGGTTCGGTCATGACCAACAAGTACGCCGAGGGCTATCCGGGGCGCCGGTACTACGGGGGCTGCGAGGTGGTCGATATCGCCGAGGACCTGGCGATCGCCCGCGCCCGGGAGCTGTTCGGTGCCGAGCACGCCAACGTCCAGCCTCACTCGGGCGCCCAGGCCAACATGGCCGTCTACTTCGCTGTCCTCAAACCCGGCGACACGGTCCTGGGGCCCAACCTCTCGCACGGCGGCCACCTGACGGCCGGGAGCCCCGTGAACTACTCGGGGAAGCTCTACAAGATCGTGCCCTACGGCGTCCGCAAGGACACCGAGCGGATCGACCTCGACCAGGTGCGCGACCTGGCCCGGCAGCATCACCCCAAGCTGATCATCGCCGGGGGCTCGGCCTTTCCACGCGCCATCGACTTCCGCCCCTTCGCAGAGATCGCGCGCGAAGTCGGTGCCGTCCTGATGGCCGACATCGCCCATCCGGCCGGGTTGGTCGCGGCGGGGCTGCATCCGTCGCCGGTCGGCCTCGCCGACTTCGTCACCACCACCACCCACAAGACCCTGCGCGGCCCTCGGGGCGGCATGATCCTGTGCCAGGCCAAGGACGCGGCGACGCTGGACAAAGTCGTGATGCCGGGAGTGCAGGGCGGTCCGCTCATGCACGTGATCGCCGCCAAGGCGGTGGCGTTCAAGGAGGCCCTCACGCCGGAGTGGCGCGCCTACCAGCAGCAGATCGTCCGCAATGCCAAGGCGCTCGCCGCCGCGCTGCTGGCTCGCGGCTATCGCCTGGTGAGCGGCGGCACCGACACGCATCTCATCCTGGTCGACCTCACCAGCCGCGACATCACGGGCAAAGACGCCCAGGAGGCGCTGGACCGCGCCTGGATCACCGTGAACAAGAACACCGTGCCCTTCGATACCCGCAGCCCCATGGTGACCAGCGGCATCCGGCTGGGGACGCCGGCGCTGACGACGCGGGGCATGCGGGAGCCCGAGATGGAGCGGATCGCCGAGCTCACCGACCGCGTGTTGAGCCAGCTCGGCTCCTCGGCGGTGGAGGCGGCGGTGCGCGCCGAGGTGCAGGAGCTGACCGGTCGGTTTCCCCTCTACCCGGACCGCGTGAAGTGAGGGGAGGGCTCCCATGAAGTGCCCGTTCTGTGGCCACACGGAGGATCGAGTCGTCGACTCGAGGGTGGGCCGGGACGGGGAGTTCATCCGGCGGCGGCGCGAGTGCCTCAAGTGCCACCGCCGGTACACGACCTACGAGTACATCGAGGACGTCCTGCCGCACGTCGAGAAACGTGACGGCCGGCGGGAGCCCTTCGACCGCCAGAAGCTCCGCAACTCCATCCTCAAGGCCTGCGAGAAGCGATCGGTGGCCGTGCAGAAGGTCGACGAGATCGTGACCGAGGTCGAGGCCCAGCTCCACGAGCGCGCCGAGAAGGAGATCAAGTACAACGAGCTGGGCGAGCTGGTGATGGAGCACCTCAAGAAGCTCGATCAGGTCGCCTACGTCCGCTTCGCCTCCGTCTACCGCCAGTTCCAGGACGTCTCGCAGTTCTCCGACACGGTGAACCAGCTCAAGGGGCTCCTCAAGGAGGACAAGGTCAAACCGCCCGTGCCCAAGCCGCGCGTGCTCGCCAAGACCAAATAGCTCGACCGTCGATTGCGGGCAGAATTCGCGGGGGGAGAATCTGCGGGGGAGAGTCTGCAGGCCAGAATCCTCAGGGTCTGAGGGGGGTCGCCCCACTCAGTATCATCAGAGGGTGCGGCCCTGCCGGAACGCAAGGCCGAGAGGGCCGGTCGCCTCGAGGGCGCGGCTCACCTCCCTTGCGGCATGACGCGCGTCACCGGCATGCTAGAGCCGGCCCGGAAATCCTGTCAAGCCCCAAATCCAACATACGGGGGTTCCGGACGGGTCGTGAACACCATATTTAGGGGAGAAGGGGGCAGGCGTACGTTGACAAGCCGCGGAGGCGGGTGATAGCGTTGGCGCATCTGCGAAATTCTCTGGCCTCTTCAACCGGGGAGAAACCACTCATGAAGCGAGCGCTCAAGAAGCTCGTGTTTGTCGAGCCGAAGTCCACGCACCTCCACGTGTACACCCGGGTGTGTATTCCGCGGCTCGGCTCCGTGCTCTTGGGCACGATCATGCGGAGCAAGGGATACGACGTCCGCGTCTACATCGAGGACATCCAACCCGTGGACATGGCGGAGGTGCTCGCGGCCGATCTGGTGGGCATCTCCGCCATCACCTCCACGGCCCCCCAGTCGTATCGCCTCGCCGACCAGGTGAGGCAGGCGGGCGGGATCGTCGTGCTGGGCGGCACCCACACGAGCTTCATGCCCGACGAAGGGCTCGCCCACGGAGACTTCGTCGTCCGGGGCGAGGGGGAGGCCGCCTTCCAGGAGCTGGTGGACGCCATCCAGCGGGGCGAGGGGTTCGAGAAGATCCAGAATCTCTCGTACCAGGCGGACGGCCGGACCGTGCACAACCCCGAGCGCCCGAAGATCCCCAACCTGGACGTGAACCCGATCCCCGATTACCAGCTCATCACCGGCTGGAAGCCGGGCGGGGTCATCTCCATCGCCACCTCCCGCGGCTGCCCCTTCTCCTGCACCTTCTGCTCGGTGCCGGGGATGTACGGTCACGCCTTCCGCACCCACTCGGTCGCGCGGGTGCTGGAGGAGCTGACGCTGCACAAGGGCAACCTCTACACCTTCTTCGCCGACGACATCTTCACCGCCAACAAGAAGCGCGTGAAGGAGCTCTTGCGGGGGATGATCGAGCGCGGGCTCACGCCCCAGTGGGGCGCCCAGGTGCGCACCGAGACGGTGGACGATCCCGAGCTTCTCGAGCTCATGCGCGACTCGAACTGCTTCAATGTGTACGTGGGGTTCGAGTCCATCAATCCCCGCACGCTCAAGCTCTTCCAGAAGAAGCAGGATCTGGCCAAGATCGAGCGGTCGATCGAGCGCTTCCACGCCCACCAAATCCGGATCCACGGCATGTTCGTGGTCGGCTCGGACGAGGACGACCTCGAGACGATCGACGCGACCGCCGACTTCGCGCTGAAGCACGACATCGACTCCGTGCAGTTCATGATCCTCACGCCGATCCCGGGCTCGCCCGACTGGGACACCCTCTACGCCAAGGGCGACAAGTACGTCATCAACCGGAACTGGTCCTTTTACGACGGCCACCACACGGTCCACCAGCCGCGGCGGATGTCGCCCTACGAGCTCCAGACGGGGGCGATCGATGCGATGGCCAAGTTCTACTCCTGGCGGGGGATCGCCAAGAAGCTCTGGAAGCGGGACCTCTACTACGTGGCCATCCGTTACTGGGGCAAGAAGATGATCAAGCAGTGGTGGAAGGACGAGGAGAACCGCGCCTACGTGCAGTGGCTGCGCGACCAGCTGTACGCGGAGGCTGCGCAGATCGGCCACCGCGAGCTGAAGACGGTCGGGCTGCCCGAGGTGCTGCTCCAGGAATCGGTCGGTCGGCTCCTGCAGCGGTTCCTGGGCGAGCTGGGCGTGACGGTGGTGCCGCTGGCGGAGGCGGCCGTCGAGGGCGCGGCGGCGCGGGCGCGCCAGACCATCGACTGCCTGATCACGCCGATCGTCAAGCGCGCGGCGAAGGAGCGCGAGGAGTTCTACGCGCGCCTGGCGACCGTGAACATCGCGCTGCGCGCCCAGTGGGGCAAGCTCCCCAATGTCAGCTTCCCGCTGATCGAGGGCCAGGGTCCTGTCTTCGAGCCGTTCGCGAAGATCGGGCTCCTCTTCACGCAGAACCTCGATCGCATCCGAGCCGCCTACAAGAGCGCCGGCGTCGCCGAAGGGCTGTGGGAAGCCGCCTGAAGTTTCTGGGGGCGGCCGGCTCGAGCGCGGGCTTAGCCCGCGCAATGGATCCTGGGGGGAGGTTTCGGAAGGGGGGCGAAGCCCCCCTCCGAGGAATCTAGTAGGGGTCGATCCTCCAGACCGGCCCCATGAAGTAGAGCGGACCCTCCGCGCGCAGGAACGCCGGAGCCTCCCCGGGAAGAATCCACATGCGGAGATCGGGGATGTCGGCCACCAGGAGCGAGGCGAACAGGCCGAGCTGCGGCCGGATGTGATAGCGGGTGGCCTGCATCGGCGAGTCGCTGACCAGCATGCGATCTTCGGCCACCGGCAGGAGCTGCATCTTCACGGCCCGCGGCTTCGGCGTGAACGCCACTATCGAAACCGTCTCCCCGGCCCGCGCGGGCAGGTTCTTCACGATCAGGAAGAGCATCCCGTTGTAGGCGTCGTCGGGGAGCGCGAACTTTCCGGTGAGGACCTCTTCGGGGCTGTCCTCGTCCGCGCGGTAGCGGACCTGGTAGCGTCCGGTGTCCCGGTCGATGGCCGCCTCCAGCGTCTCCGGGAAAGAGGGGCCCTTCTGCACAATGCGGTAGCTCAGGAGGGTGAATACTTCGCGCTGGGTGAAGACGACGCTCTCGTCGTAGATCGAACCGTCCTTGAAGCGGAACACCAGGCGGCTGTAAACCTTGTCACCCCGCACGACCTGGCTGAGGTCACCCTGGGCGAGCTTTTCGTTGTCCATGGAGCGTAGGATGGGGAAGGCCCGCGTCACGCCCTCCGGAAACAGGACCGTCACCGGCTCGGCGTCCGCGAGGCTCGTGACCGCGAGCGAGAGAACGAGACCGAGGAGCGGGATTGCCTGCCTATACATTAGGCACCTCTCGGGCGATGCCAGAAGTTTCGCCTCACGGTGACTACGCAAGAGGGGTGCCAAGACCTGGTGACAGACGAGGCGGGGCTTGGCCGGACAGCTTGAAAGGCCGGAACTACGGGGTCTTAGGCTCCTGTACGGTCGAGGGACGCCGCAGGTGCCGCCTCCGGACGAACTCTTCGTTCAGTGGTATTCCCCTTTTACATAGAGGACAATCTGACGGATCGTAGGTCGGAAAGTCCCTGCTCACCAGACTGAAGACTGGCTTGCCGTTCAGTTGCACAGACGTGCGGCGCCAAAGGCACCCGATCCCCACCACCTCGGCGCCCAACTGCTCGACAAGGTTGATCAGGAGGTCGAGCGTGGTGCCGGTACTGACGAGGTCTTCGATCAGCAGGACGCGCGCGCCCTCCCGGATCAGGCGCTGGAACTCGACGGGCAGCGTGACCCGCCGCTTGCCACCGGACAGTCCCTTCGTGCCATAAACGACAATCGGGCGTGAAGGGTGCGCCCGCGCCACGCAGTGGGAGAGGATGAGGGCGCCCGGACCAGTGGAGAGCACGGCATCGACGGGCCACTGGGCGAAGTGCTTGGCGATGACGGCGCCGAGCCCTTCGGTGAAAGATGGCTCCGTCGTCACCAGCGTCTTCTCGATGTACTCGCTGGTGTGCTGCCCCGAGGGCAGCAGCACGTGGTCGTTGGCGTGGTAGGCACCCGTCCGCTTGAGGATCTCGAGGTGGATCTTTTCACGGACCTCCACCTCGACGGCGGCGGGATCGTTCTTCGGCGCGGCACTCATCCGCTTCCTCCCGGGCGTATTATATCGCACCGCCGGCTTTGGCTCTGGCGCCGCGTGCTAGACTGGCGCCCGTGCGCGTTCTAGCGGTCGAAACTTCGACGCTGGCGGGCGGCGTGGCCCTGCTGGACGGCGAGCGGCTCCGCGGCGAGTACTCGCTCGACGTGAGCGCCACGCACTCCGAGCGGCTGCTGCCGGCCATCGACCGGTTGCTGACCGACGCCGCCTGGACGCCGGCCGACCTGCAGGGCTTGGCCGTCGCTGTCGGACCCGGCTCGTTCACCGGACTGCGGATCGGGCTGAGCGCGGTGAAGGGGCTGGCGCTGGCCCTCGGCATCCCGGTCGCGGCGGTGCCTACGCTCGACGCGATGGCGGCATCGCTTCCCTTCGCGTCGCTGCCGGTGTGCCCCGTGCTCGACGCCCGTAAGGGGGAGGTCTACTGCGCGTTCTACCGATGGGACGGGGCCGCGATGCAGCGGGAGTCAGACTACCTCGCGCTCGCTCCCGGGGCCCTGGCCGCCCGGATGACGGAGCCCGTCATCCTCCTCGGCGACGCGGCGGCCACCATTCGCACCCCGCATGCGCGCCCGGCCCCGCCGCACCGACGCGTCCCGTCGCCGGCCTCGGTGGGCGTCCTGGGGCTCGCCCGGCTCCTGGCCGGCGATACCGTCGCCGTCGCCGACCTCGTTCCGATCTATCTGCGGCCGTCCGAAGCGGAGCTGAAGCGCCGTGGCGTCACTGTCCACTGAGCGGATGAGCCCGGCCGATCTCGACGAGGTGCTCGCCATCGAGCGCGCCTCGTTCTCGATGCCCTGGTCACGGGGCGCCTTCCTCTATGAGATGGAGCAGAACCGGGTGGCGCGCTGCAACGTCATCCGCGAGGACGGCCGGCTCGTCGGCTACGTCTGCCTGTGGGAGGTCGCGGACGAGTTGCACATCACGAACATCGCGGTGCACCCGTCCGCGCGCCGACGGGGGATCGGGCGGGCGCTGCTGGGTCAGGTGCTCGACGAGGCCCGCGGACGGGCGCTGCGGCTGGTCGTCCTGGAGGTCCGGCCCAGCAACGCCGAAGCGCGCGCGCTGTACGAGTCGTTCGGCTTCCGGGTCGTCGGGCGGCGCCGCGGCTACTATTACGACACGGGCGAGGACGCGCTGGTCATGGAGGCGAGCCTGGGGGGGGACAGCCGGAGCGCGGCGTCGCGGGGGAACCGGCATTACCGGTGATCGGTTTATCAGTGTCGGGTTGGACTGCAGTGCACTTCGCTGTCACGGGGGAAACCTGATGAAACGATTTGCCAGCGTTCTCGGCCTCGCAGCAATGCTGCTTCCCTTCGGCGTGCCGCCGGCTGCCGCCTATAATGGCGGGCCGCTGCGCAACGTTACCGATCTCGCCCCGACGTGTGCCGCCTGCCACTCGTCCGTCTCCAAGGACCAGTTACGGAACGAGCCGGAGGCGTTCGCCAACAGCCAGGTCAAGGAGAACAAGCACTACAAGGCCATCGAGGATGGCGCGGGCCCCTATCAGCAGATGCAGCCCGCCGACCGCCAGAAGCTGCTGGCCGACGTCAAGCTGATGGACGAGCTCGCCTCGGTGAACCTCAGCGCCCCGACCAGCCTCCGACCGGGTCAGGAGACCCAGATCACGGTGACGGTCAAGGGGGGCCACGGGGCCGTCGGGGTGTTCCTGGTCGACACCGACCTCCGCTTCCAGGCGCGACCGGTCCAGGGCGACGGTTGGCTGATCGTCGGTCCTCCAAAGGCGTGGGGCGGCGATGGCCAGGAGCAGACCAAGTGGGTGGATAGCCGTGCGGCCGGACTCAAGAAGAACCTCAATAGCGTCGTCATCTTCGATCAGAAGACTGATCTGGCCGCCCGGAAGCCGGCCGAGGGCAAGGTCGTGTGGGCCGTGAAGGCCCCGCAGGAGCCCGGTACGTACTCGATCACCGCCGCCTTCCACTACGGCTCCGAGAAGGCCTCGTCCGTGGGCACCGTGACGACGCCGACCGGCGCGGTGCTGCCGCGAGGTGGTGGCGGTGGTCCGTCGGGGCACATTATGTTCGCCAAGCCGGTGATGGTGACCGTTCGCTAGCACCCGCGAGAGGAGGACTCCCGCCATCGCCCGGTCGTTCGGACGGTCTCTCGCACTCTGGGCGGCGGGCGGGGCGGGAGCCCTGCTTCTCGGTTCGCTCTTCCTGGTGGCGCTCGCCGCCAAGGAGCGCGACAACCGCTTCTGCGTCTCCTGCCACCTGCACGATGAGAAGTTCGGGGGTCTGACCGCGGCCATGCCTGGCGATCTGGCCGGGCAGCATCACCGCCAGGACGCGGCGGTCGGGTGCATCGCCTGTCACGGCGGCGCCGATTCCGGGATGCGCTTGACGGTCTGGGCCGTGGCGGGGTTCGACACGCTGAAGTTCCTGGCCGGCGCCTATCAGGAGCCGACGCACATGCGGCTGCCGCTGCGCGACGCCGACTGCCGCCAGTGCCACACGCCGATTCTGCGCGTGTCGCGCGCCGACGGCGAGGCGGCGGGGAGCCCGGCGCGGGCCGTCGACCCCGGTGCGGAGTTCGAGGCCGAGGAGGCGACCGAAGGCCGGGGAGGCACCTCCTACCATGCCATCCGCGAGCACGACACGGTGAGGGTGGCTTGCGTGCGCTGTCACACGACGCACACGACGGACAGCGACGCCACCAACCGGTTTATCTCCAGGACGCTCGTCGTCCCCATCTGCCTGGAGTGCCACAAGGAGATGTAAGGCCGTCATCAGGTGAGGGCGCCGAGGACGAGCGCCAGTCCCAGCGCCGCCGCGCCCAGCCAGCGCGCGCGGCGCGCGAACAGGACCACGGTGACGCCGACGACGAAGTGAAAGAGGGCGAGTCCCAGGTAGAAATCCGTGAGCGCCATGCCGAGGCCGTTGAGGACAAGGAATCCTCCGCCAAGGGTGAGGACCACGCCGAGCAGCGGCCGGCGCATCCCCAGCCCCAGCGCGATCAGGCAGGCGAGGTCGGCGAGGAGCAGCCACCGCGTCGCCATGGTCGCCGGAATGATGATCGCCAGGCGGTCGAGCCATACCCGCTGCAGCGTGAGGGGCTGTTCGGCGGCGGCGAGCGCGACGAGCATGGGGAGGCCCCGCATCAGCCGGCCATACTAGCAGAGTGCTACAATTCCGGGGACCCGTCGGCCGATGCCTGATCCGAAGACCCGCCCGCAGAAAATCGACGCGCTCGTCGAGCGCATGCTGGCCGGCGACCGGCTGGCGCTGGCGCGTCTCATCACCCACGTCGAGAACCGCAGGGAGGCGGTGCCCGCCATCATGCGCGCGATCCATCCGCGGGCGCAGGGCGCCTACGTCGTGGGCGTGACGGGGCCACCCGGCGCCGGTAAATCGACAGTCGTGGACCGGCTGACCGCGCTGCTCCGCGCGCGCGAGCAGACCGTCGGCGTCGTCGCCGTGGATCCGTCGAGTCCGTTCACGGGGGGCGCGGTGCTGGGCGATCGCATCCGCATGCAGGCCCACGCGCTCGACCCCGGCGTCTTCATCCGGAGCATGGCGACGCGCGGCGCCTTCGGCGGGCTGGCCCGCGCCACCGGCGACGTCATCAAGCTCCTGGCCGCGTTCGGGTTTCCGTGGATCCTCATCGAGACCGTGGGCGTGGGCCAGACCGAGCTCGACATCATGAAGCTCGCCGACACGACGGTGGTCATCCTGGTGCCGGAGTCGGGCGACGCCATCCAGACGATGAAGGCGGGCCTCATGGAGGCGGCCGACGTCTTCGTCGTCAACAAGGCCGACCGCACCGGCGCCCCCGCCCTGATGGCGGAGCTGAAGTTCGCCGCCCACCTGGCCTCCACCAGCCCCACCGCGCCGCGCGACGTCGACTGGGAGATCCCCGTGCTGGCGACGGAGGCCCAGAACAACGGCGGGATGGCCGAGCTGCTCGACACGGTCGTCGGCCACCGCGCAGCTCTGGAGGGAGCGGGCGCGCTGGCCGAACGGCGCCGGGCCCGGCGGCGCGACGAGTTCAAGAGTCTCCTGGTGGAGGAGTTCAGGGACAGCGTGGAGCGGATGCTGCGCTCGGGCGACCTGGCCCAGACGTTCGATCGGGTCGCCGACGGGCAGCTCGACCCGTACGCCGCCGCGGAGGTCGTTCTCGCCGTGCTATCGTTGGGACACTCATGACCGGACAGATTCCGTTCCGCGACACCTTCTGGAATGTTCCGGCCTGGGCTCAGATCGCGCTCTACGCCGGCGCCCTCGCGGCCGTCGCCGTCTTCGTCTACGGTATGTGGCAGCGCGTCCGGCTGTGGCGCGCCGGCCGCCCCCAGGACCGATTCGACCGGGTTCCCGAACGCGTCAAGCTCGTGCTGGTGCACGCGCTCGGCCAGGCCCGCACACTCTCCCAGGCCTATCCGGGGGTCATGCACGCGATCATATTCTGGGGCTTCCTCGCCCTTTTCATGGGCACCGTGCTGGCCACCATCGACTGGGACATCACGCTGCCGCTCTTCGACGTGAAGCTGCTCCAGGGGCCGTTCTACCTCTTCTACGAGACGGTGCTCGACCTCTTCGGGCTCTTCTTCGTCATCGGGCTCGGCATGGCGGTGGGGCGGCGCTTCGTCGCGCGCCCGGATCGCCTCGATCCCACGGCGCGCTTCGCCGGCGTGCTGGCCCTGCTCTTCGTGATCAACCTCACGGGCTTCATCATGGAGGCCTGCCGCCTGGCCGTCGTCGAGCCGGCGTGGGCGCCGTGGTCGCCGGTGGGCTGGGCGCTGGGGCGGACGATGCTGGCGGCCGGGATGTCGGAGGGCGCGTTGCGTGCGCTCCATCTGGGGACCTGGCTGTTCCACGCGGCGATCTCCCTGGCCTTCGTCGCCGTCATCCCCTACTCCTACTTCGTCCACCTCCTGACCACGCCGCTGAACATCTTCTTCTCGAAGCTCGGCCCCCGCGGCGAGATCCCCAAGATCGAGAACATCGAGGAGGCCGAGTCGTTCGGCATCTCGAAGCTCGAGGAGTTCTCGTGGAAGCGACGGCTAGACTTCGACGCGTGCGTGGAGTGCGGGCGCTGTCAGGCGGTCTGCCCCGCCTACATGGCGGGCACGGCGCTATCCCCCAAGCAGATCATCGTGAAGCTCAAGCGGCACCTGCACGGCGAGCTGCCCGGACCGATCCACGGCCAACTCATCAAGGCCGAGGAGCTGTGGGCGTGCACGACCTGCATGGCCTGCGTGCAGGAGTGCCCGGCCTTCATCGACATCGTCGACACCATCATCGACCTCCGCCGGTATCTGGCGCTGTCGGAGGGCGCTCTCCCGTCGACGGCGCCGCAATCGCTGCAGAACATCCAGCGGGCGGGCAACCCCTGGGGGCTGCCGGCCAGCGAGCGGCTGGCCTGGGCGCACGGGCTCGACGTGCCGCTCATGGAGCCGGGCAAAGAGGTCGAGTACCTCTACTGGGTCGGCTGCTCCGCCTCCTACGACAAGCGCAACCAGTCGATCGCGCGGTCCGTGGTGAGGATCCTCAAAGCGGCCGGCGTGTCCTTCGCGGTGATGCCGGAGGAGCGCTGCCACGGCGAGGTCGCGCGCCGGCTGGGCGAGGAGTACCTGTACCAGACCGTGCAGCAGGAGAACGTCGAGGCGCTGGGCCGGTACCGCTTCCGGAAGGTCCTCACCCACTGCCCCCACTGCTTCAACACCATCAAGAACGAGTTCCCCCAGTTCGGCGGCACCTACGAGGTGGTCCACCACTCGGTGGTCATCAACGAGCTGCTCGCCGCCGGCCGGATCAAGCCGAAAAAGGCCCTCGACGCGACGCTGGCCTTCCACGACTCCTGCTATCTCGGACGCTACAACGGCATCATGGAGGCGCCCCGGGCCGTGGCCCGCGCGCTTCCCGGTCTCCGGGTCATCGAGATGCCGCGCAACCGCGAACGCGGGCTCTGCTGCGGCGGGGGCGGGGGCCACATGTGGATGGAGGTGAAGTCCCGGAAGCGCGTCAACATCATCCGGGTGGAGGAGGCCCTGGAGACCGAGGCGACCATGGTGGGCACCGCCTGTCCCTTCTGCCTGGCGATGATCGACCTGGGCCGTAAGGTCAAGGGGGCCGAGGAGCGACTTCAAGTCAAAGATGTGAGCGAGCTGGTGGCGGAGAGCCTGGAGTGAAGGAGCTGCTGCGCGCGCTGCCCGACCTCGTACGGCTGATCGCCCGGCTCGTGGGCGACCCGGTACTGCCGCGCCCGGCCAAGATCGCCCTGGCCGCCGCGGCGGTCTACCTGGCCAGTCCCATCGACCTGATCCCCGACTTCATCCCGTTCCTGGGCTACCTCGACGATCTCCTGCTGGCGGCGATCATCCTCGACGGGATCCTCAACTACGTCGACCGCGCCCTGCTGCTCAAGTACTGGCCGGGGAGCGCCGCGTCGCTGGAGCGGCTGGCGCGGGCGGCCCACCTGCTGGCCGGCTGGGTGCCGGGTCGGATCAAGGCCCGCATCTTCTCACCACGCTAGGGAAAGATGCGCTCGGACTACGCGGAGCTGATCGGGCGACGCCTCGCGCTGCCGCCCACCGAAGGGCCGGACAAGGTGACGACCCTGGAGGAGGCGGTGCGGCGCCTGATCGCGCCGCGCCAGACCATCTACCTGGGCGCCGCCCACGGCCGCCCGAACGCGCTGGTGCGAGAGGTGATCCGCCAGTGGTGGGGCCGGAGGCCGGGCTGGACGCTGGCGATGACCGGGTTCGGCTCGCCCTGGACGGCGTTCGTCGTGGGCGGCCTCGTCGAGCGCCTCGTCACGACCTTCATCGGCGAGGGCTATCCTTATCCGACGCCCCAGCCGCTGGTCGGCCGCGCCGTGCTCGGCGGCCAGGTGGCCGTCCAGAACTGGTCGATGCTGACGATGCCGCTCAGGCTGATCGGGGGCGCGCTGGGCGTGCCCTTCATGCCCACGCGCTCGCTGCTCGGCTCCTCGATGGAGGAGGACAACGCGCGCGATGGCGATTTCCTCGCCGCCCCCGACCCGTTTTTTTCGGAGGGGGCGGACGTTACGGCCCCCTCCGAGATCCCTAGTCAGAGAGGGCCTCACGACCCCCTCCGAACCTCCCCATCGGAGGGTTGTGCCGGCGGAGCCGGCGCTCGAAGGGTCGGGTTCGTGCGCTCGCTCAAGCCGGATGTGGCGCTGTTTCACGCCTGGGCCGCCGACCGCGCCGGCAACGTCCTCGCCGCCGCGCCCCTCAACGAGAACTTCTACGCGGCGATGGCCGCCCGCGGGGGCGCCATCGTCAGCGTCGAGAAGGTCGTCTCGACCGAGTTCATCCGCCGCCACGCCCCGTTGGTGCGACTGCCGGGACAGTACGTCGCGGCCGTGGTGGAGGCGCCGTTCGGGGCCCATCCCGCCGGGATGTACGGCATGAACGTCGCCGAGCTGGAGGGATACGCGGAGGACCTCGACTTCATCCTCACGCTGCGCCGCGCCTTCCGGAAGCGCGAGACGGCGGAGGCCTGGATCAAGGAGTGGATGCTGGAGGTGCCGGACCAGGGGGCCTACGTCGCCCGGCTGGGCTACCAGCGGCTGATGGAGGTCAAGGGCCGCGCCCACACCGACGCCTGGGTCTGGGAGCTGGAGATGCTCGCGCCCGCCATTCCCGCCGACGGCGGCTTCACCGCAGCGGAGATGATGGTGGTGGCCGCGGCGCGCCTGCTCGGCGAGAAGGTGAGGGCGCGGGGCTATCGCGCCTTCCTGGCCGGCGTGGGCAACTCGAACCTGGCCGCCTGGCTCAGCGCCTACGAGCTGAAGGCCGCCGGCGTCGACGTGGAGCTGATGGCCGAGACGGGGATGGTCGGCTATCTGCCGCGCCCGGCCGAGCCGTTCGTCTTCTCGTTCCGCAACTTCCCGTCGTCCAAGATGCTCACCGACATCTTCCACGTTATGGGCATCTTCATGGGCGGGAGCGAGAACCGCTGCCTCGGCTCGCTGGCGGCGGGGCAGATCGACAAGCACGGCAACATCAACTCGACCATCGTGCCGGGGACCCTGTACATCACGGGCTCGGGCGGAGCCAACGACATCGCCTCGTCGGCGCGGGAGGTCGTCGTGACGCTGGCCCAGAGCCGGGAGCGCTTCGTCGACAAGGCGCCGTACATCACGGCGCCGGGCACGCGCGTCACGACCGTCGTGTCGGACCGGGGCGTGTACGAGAAGCCCGACGAGAGCTCCGAGCTGATCCTGACGGGCGTCCTGGCGGGGCCGCCCGAGGCGGAAGCCGTCCGGGCTGCGCGGGAGGCGTGCGGCTGGGAGCTGAAGGTCGCCCCGGCCCTGCGGCGCTTCGATCCCCCGACGCCGGACGAGCTGCGGCTCATCCGGCTCTTCGATCCGAGGCGGTATTTCCTTGGATAGTGGAGACATCACCCATGGCTGATCCGAAGATCGGTCTCGTGAGCGTGGGGGGCTACGTGCCGCGCTACCGGCTGTCGGGCCAGACGGTCGCGCAGGTGTGGGGCGGGGGCGGCGGCGGGCGCGCCGTGGCCAACTACGACGAGGACGCCCTTACCATGGCCTGCGAGGCGGCCCTCAACGCCATCGGCGCGCGCGCCGTCTCCGGCATCGGCGCCTGCTTCTTCGCCTCGACCTCCGCGCCCTACGTCGAGAAGTCCAGCGCCACGCTTCTGGCCAGCGTCGTCGACCTGGGGGCGGGCGTGCTCACTGCCGATCTCGGGGGATCGCTCCGCTGCGGCACCACCGCGCTCCGTCTGGCGCTCGACACGGTGCGGGCGGGCTCGGCGGCCGAGGCGCTGGTGGCGGCGGCGGACATGCGGCCGGTCGCGCCCGGCGGCGAGCTGGAGATGCTCGTGGGCGACGGCGCCGGCGCGGCGCTGATCGGGACCGCCGACGTCATCGCCTCCTTCGAGGGAGCATTCACGGCCAGCCACGAGTTCACCGATTTCTGGCGCAACGATGGCGAGCGCTACGTCCAGTCACTGCCCGATCTGACGTTCATCAAGGCTCACGGGCTCGACAAGCACATCCCCGAGGCCATCGACGGGCTCCTCCGGAAAACGGGTCGGAAGCGGGAGGACGTCGCCAGGCTCGTGCTCTACGGCCCCGATGCCCGCACCCACGCGGCGCTGGTCCGCCAGCTGAAGTTTCCCGAGGCCGCGGTGCCCGGGGAGCCCGTCATCGGGCGGGCCGGCAACACGGGTGCCGCCTCCTGCCTGCTGGAGCTGGCCTCCGTCATGGAGGAGGCGAAGCCTCACGATCAGATCCTGGTGGTGTCGTACGGCAACGGGGCGGAGGCGTTGCTCTTCGAGGCGACGGATGCGATCGCTGGCTTCCGCCCCCCGCGGCCCGTGGGCGGGCAGCTCGCCGCCGGCCGGGCGCTCGGGCATTACGGCAAGTTCCTGCGATTCCGCCGCCACGTCGACACCGAGGTCATCCGCTCGTTCTCGAGCGTCCCGACGCTGGTGCGGGAGGAACGGCAGAACCTTCGGCTCTACGGCCAGAAGTGCGCCGACTGCGGCGCCGTGAACTACCCGCAGCGCCACCTGTGCTGGCAGTGCTCGTCCAGCCGGCTCACCGACCACAAGCTCTCCCGGCAGGGCAAGGTCTTCACGTTCACGAAGGACCATCTGGTGCCGAATCCCGACCCGCCCACCGTCATGGCCGCGGCCGACCTCGAGGGCGGCGGGCGCTTCTACGCCCAGGTCACCGACTGCGATCCGGCGGCGGTCGGCTTCGACATGGCCGTCGAGCTCTGCTTCCGCCGCATCCACGAGGGCGAGGGCTACGTGAACTACTTCTGGAAGTTTAGACCTCTGCTAGGCTGTCCAGACTCGAAATGGTGTTGACACTTTCGGCGTCCCAGAGCGTGTCATGGAATTAGCGATGCGCCGCCGCGGCGCCGTGGAACAGCGCCGAGGGCGGTTGGCCCCGGAGGCGGTAGCCCTGATGGGGTCGCTGGTCGTTATAGAAGCGCATGAACTCGGCCAGACTTCGCGCGAGCGCCGCACGGCTGGTGAAGTAGCGGCGACGAAACTGCACCCGCCAGTGTTCCTGGAGAATGGTGCCCTGCAGCCGCTCGACGAACCCGTTCGTCCATGGATGGCGCGGCTGGGTGCGCGTGTGCCGGAGGCCGAGCTGCCGGCAGGCGTCATCGAACGCCCCCTGGAACTCGCCGCCGCCGTCCGTGAGCACGCGCAGCAGGGGCCAGCCCGCGCGCCGATAGAGCGGCACGAGGATGTCGCGGAGGAACGCCGCCGCAGCGGCCGCGGAGAAGGCCGGCAGCAGCCACGCCGCCCCGTAGGAGCAGGCCGCGTCGCACGCCGTGATCTGCCAGACCTTGCCCACCCCCTTGAGCTGGCCGATGTAGAACGTGTCGAGGCACACCAACTCGCCGGGCTGCTGCGCCTCGACGTGGCGCGTCCGGCCGTGGCGCGCCCGCCAGAGCCGCCGGCGGGTGCGCTCGGTCAACAGCCCGACCGTGTGCGCCGCCTGGTGCTCGAGGACCGTGAGCCGGGCGCGGCGCGTCGCCAAGCCCGCCCGGCGCAACACGCGCTGCACCGTGCTCGGCGCGACGCGGAGCTTCCAACGGTGCGCCAGGTCGGCGGCAATCCGCCCACAGCCCCAGGTCCCCGCACTGAGCGCGACGCTCACGATCAGCCGCTCGACCTCGGGCGCCAGCTGCACCGGCCGGCCGCGCTGGGCGTGGCGGCGGCGCGGATGCAAGCCGTCGGCCCCATAGCGCTCGAGCCGCTTCCGCCAGCGGTAGAACACCGTGCGGGAGATCCCCACTTCGCGGCAGGCCGCGCTCACGCCCGCCTCTTGCGCACGCCGCATGACGCGCAGCCGCAGTCCGAGTATGCTGTCGTCCAGGGTCATCGGTCGATCCTCCCAAAGTGGTCCCTTGCAGGGGGTTGTCACTCTGGGAACGATAGGCCAGATGGCCCTCTTCGTTTCGAGTCTGAAGTGTCAACACTATTACGACTCGGGACATGCTAGGCAGCTGATTTCGCGGCGGGCATCGCACCGGAGTAGTTACGCCGCGGGGAGGCCAGCGGCGCGCTGGTGGCCCGGGGCCTCACAGGGCCCCGGGCCACGGAGTGGGGAGTGGTCGAACCGCTGGTTAGGGCATGATCGAGAGGCGGTTCTCCACGTGGGAGACTCCGGGCGCCGCCCAAGCCGCGCGCTCGGCCTCCTTGCTCTCCGCCCACGAGCGCACGCTGCCCCGGAGCGTGACCTTACCACCGGAGACCTCCACGGTGATTCGGCGGGCGTCCATCTCCGCGCTGCGCTTGAGCGCATCCTCGATACTCATCTTGATGTCGCTCGGGGTCACGCGAGGCTTGACCATGATCAGGTTGCTGACCCCCTTCACCCCGACGAGGTGGCGGCCCAGAGCCCGGGCCGGGGCAAGGGCGCGACCTTCAGCGTCCGGCTGCCGCTCTCCCTGCCCGAGCTCGGGCGGGAGCGGAGCGACCGCATCTGTCCTCCGGCGGGAGGACGATGGAGACTCCCTGGAGCTGGGCCGATCGGTCCTGGGCGATGCCGGCGCCGAGGTGATGACGTTCACATCCGCCGCCGGCGCGCTCGACGCGGTGCGGTGGTGGAAGCCCGATGTGCTGGTGTCCGACGTCGAGATGCCGGAGGTCGACGGCTACGCCCTCATCCAGCGCCTCCGCTCGTTGCCGGCCTCCGAGTGGGGCAAGACTCCGGCCGTGGCCCTCACCGCCTATGGCCGGGTGGAGGATCGGATGCGCTCGCTGGCGGCGGGATTCCACATGCACGTGGAGAAGCCGGTCGATCCCGCCGAGCTGACGATCGTGATTGCGAATCTGGTAGGGCAGGGGTTCAGCTGGCGTCCCGTCAGTTCACGGTTGCGCGGGACTGCCCCGGGGCGACCAGGGGCTCGCGTAGATCGCCACGTCGTCGCCGACGTAGAACGTCCGCAGCGCCGGGCTCCCCTCGAACACGTGTCGCAGCTTCGGGTAGTAGTAGACCACGACGATCGGGCGGGGGCGCCCGGCCAGTGAGTGCTCGATGTTCTTCAGGCACCGGGCGAGGACCGGCTCGTCGAAGGGGTTGTAGAGGTAGACGACCAGCGGCGCCCCGGGCAGCTCGAACGTCGCGGCGTCGCCGAGCACCGACTCGATGCGAGCGCATCGCCGCGGGCTCCGGAAGCATCGCAGGTTGTCCTGGGCCACCCGCTCGAGCTCCCGCGAGAGCTCCACGCCGACGATCCTCTGGAACGGGAACTGCGCGGCCAGGAGCAGCGCGCGTCCCAGGCCCGACCCGAGATCCACGAATGCGAAGTCCTCGAAGCGGATCGGTAGCGAGCGGATGATCTCGGTGAAGCGCTCGGGAGGCGAGGGCTGGTGGCGGAAGCCGAAGGGTGCGCTCGGCCCCTCCACCCGGAGCTCGCTGAGGTCGACGATAGCGCTCGTGGTCACCTCGTGGAACCGATCGAACTCCGACGCCTCTCGCCTGGCGCGGCGGCGCGCGGGAGTGAACTCCGCGAGGTACCGGTACTTCTTCAGCCCGACTCTCACCGTCCCCGCCCACCCTTCGCGCTGGATGAGCAGGCGCAGCTTGCGCAGAAGAATGGCGAGGGACTTGGCCCACCCGCCGATCTCTGGGTCGACCGGTGAGCGCAGACGCCCGGGAGGCACACCGGGTGAATGGCACAAGCTATGCCAGTTCATGCCATCCGTGGAGACGCGCCCGACCGCCGAGGGGCTCGAGATCCGGACGATCAGCCAGCGCAAAACCTGGAACGACCTCGTGCAATCGTTTGCCGCCTACGATCTCAGGCAAGGCTTCGAGTGGGGCGAGATGCGACGGGAGCAAGGATGGCGGATCCGCCGCTTCGCCGTCTTCGGCGATGGCGTGTGTCTGGCCGCCGCCTCCCTCCAGTATCGCCAGCTGCCGCCGCTGGGCGCGATCATCTACGCGCCCCGCGGGCCGCTGTGGCGCCCGGAGATGCCCACGGGCCTGGCGAGCCTCCTCGACAACATCCGGCGCTTCGCCGCCGCCATCGGCGGCATCTCCCTCCGGGCCAGCCCCGGAATCCCGGACGACCAGGAGCGAGTCGCCGCCCAGCTCCGCGAGCACGGCTTCCGCCCTCTCGCCGACATGTGGTCGACCTGGAACGTCCCGCGCCACATCCAGATGCTCGACCTGACACCCGACGAGGCCGAGCTGCTCAGGGGAGTGCGCGAGCGCTACCGCCGCTACATCCGCAACGTCGGCCGCAAGGAGATCAGCATCGAGCAGGGACAGAGCGAGGATGACCTGGCCGCGTTCCACCGGCTCCTGCAGAAACTCGGCCGGCTGAAGCAGTTTCCCGTGCGCGAGTTCGGCCATTACCAGAGGCTCTTCGACCGCTACGCCCACCACGGCGACGCGCTCCTGCTGCTGGCGCGCACGGAGGCCGACGTCGTCGGGGGCCTGCTGGCCTTCCGCCTGGGCCGGCGCGTTTACGTCCACGCCTCGTCGGTACGGGCCGACGGCCCCCGGCCCCTGCACGGCGTGGCGCCCGCGCTCTTCTGGGACTGCATTCGCCGGGCGAAGACCTCGGGCGCGCAGCTGATCGATTTCGGCTCCAGCGGGGTCGGCAAGGTGCCCGACCCCAGCCACCGGAACTACGGGCTGTTCCAGTTCAAGGCCGGGCTCGGCTGCCGGTTCGTCTCCTGCCTGCCGTACCAGGATCTCGTCTTCCGGCGGCTCGCCTATCGAGCCTTCCGCCGTGCCGAGACCAGCCTGCTGCCGCGGGTCCACCGCCTGCTGGCCCGCGCCCCCGCCCTCATCGGAGTCATCAAGAGAGCGGTGTGATACGCAAATCGGTGCGCATCCGGGTGCAGCGTCTTACTCTCTCCGACCCACCGATTTACTGCTTGGCTCTGAAGTAGGTCGGGATCAGCGTCCATTGGTAGATGTTGCCCACGGGCCGTACGCCCCAGTGCTCGTGGACGATGAACCCGGTCGTCGTTTCCGTCACGCGGTAGCTCGGCAGGGTCACCTCCCGCGGCTCGGCGGTCGACGGCAGCGAGCCTGGCTGGACGACCTCGATCGGGAGCACCACGGAGCGCGCCGGCACCTCGAAGTCCCCGATCGGCAGCCCGACTGTGCCCACGTGGAAGCGGTCCCAGGGCTGCGCCGGGTGGGAGTCGTTGAACGGATGCGGCGCCGTTCCGAACGGGGCGGGCAGAGGCTGCCCGGGCGGCAGGGCGGGCGTGTTGGGCACGCCGATCTGAGCGTGGGCGGTGGTCCCGGCGGTTGCCAGGAGAACAGAAACGACGAGAGCGACGACTTTCATGGTTGATCTCCCGGTGGCCGGCCGCGCGCGTTCAGCGCGGCGGGCCGCAACGACATTCGCAGCAGGCCGGCGCGGGGGTGGCGGCCTCGTGGGCCAGCGCCGAGGCCTCGTCGAGCGTGCGCTCGGTCTGGGCGATGATCTCGCTGGCCGTGGCCCGGTCGGATCGCAGGAGGTCGCGCCTGACGGCCAGGCGCATGCGCGTGGTCGAGCGGGTGAGGGGCTCGAGTCTGACGTTGATCGTGCGCTGCCTGGCCGTCGCGACGATCTCCTGCCCCTTCGCCGTGCTCCGCTCGCTCTGGAGCTCGAGGTCCATTCGCGTCAGCGTGGCTCTGGTCGCCTCGTGCAGCCGGTCGAGGGGGACGGTGAAGGTCCGGTAGGCCACCCCGCCCAGGCGGTACTCGGTTCCGGCCTTGACGACGGCTCCCGCACCCTCCCCCATCGCGGCGAGGGCCACGGCGCCCCCCGTCACTCCCAGGGCCGCGCAGCCCTGGAGCAGGAGGGCGATGATCAGCAGACCCGGTGCGCGAGCGTAACGCATGAGCGGCTCGGGCGCTCGACGGTGCAGGGGCGGTGCCATCCATCAGTGACCCTCTGGTAAGATACCGGCGCCATGCCTGTCAAGCGCGTCTCCATCAACCTGGCCAAGGACAGATCGCGCGGGATCGATGCCCTTCAGGGCACCAACGTGCCGGCGGTCTTCTCCGACGCGGTGCGCGTCCAGTTGCCGGACTGCTCGATGCTCTTCATCTCCGGGATGGTCGGAACCGACGAGGACGGGAAGGTGGTGGGTCGGACGATGCGCGAGCAGACCCGGCAGGTGCTGGAGAAGATCAAGACGGTGCTCGCGCGCGAGGGTGGCACGATGGACGACATCGTGCGCGTTCGGGTCTACGTGACCCAGCTCGACCAGCAGTCGCTGCGCGAGATCCACGAGGTCCGCTCGGGCTACTTCAGCGAAGGAAAGTATCCGGCCAGCACGCTGGTCCGCGTGGATCAGCTCATCCGGGATGGCGCGTTGATCGAGATCGACGCCGACGCCGTGATCGCCACCGGCTGACCCCACGGCGCTAGTTGCCCATGACCAGGCCCCCGTCGATGTTGATGGCCTGGCCCGTCACATAATCCGAGTCGTCGGAGGCCAGGAAGGCCACCAGCCCGGCGACGTCGTCCGCCGTTTCCGGCCGGCCCAGCAGGATCGTGGCCGTCCGGCGCCTCCAGGCCTCGCCCCGCGGCCAGCTCTCGAGCGCGCTCCACTCGGCGTCCAGCTTTTCCCACAGCGGTGTGTCCACCACGCCCGGGCAGACGCAATTCGACGTGATCCGGTGCGGCGCCAGCGATTGGGCGCCGACCGCGTGATGCTGACCACGGCGGCCTTGGACGCCGCGTAATGAGCGGTGAGCGGCAGGCCGCCCCGGTAGGTGGCCACCGACGCGGTCTGGATCAGCCCGTCCGCCCAGCTGCCTCGTTCGCCGAGGCCATCGATTCCCTCCGTGATGGAGTCTTGTGATCGTGCAGGCGTCCGATCATGCATCGGCTCGCGGCGGGAGTATGGCGCGGAGGCAGTGGCGGACTCTGGTAAGATCGATTCATGGGGACCCTCGTCACGGCTCTGGTCATCGTGCTGGCGGCGCTCCTGGCCGCGCCGGCGGCGGCCCAGCAGGTCGACATCACGGCTCCGGCGCCGGAGCGGGCGCGCGAGCCCGTGTTGGTTCCGCCTGGCGATCATTACCAGGCGACGCGCCCGAGCGATGCCGACTACTATCTGGACACGCCGCGCGTCCGCCACGATCCCACGTTCATCGGTCCGCTCTCCTCGAAGACCGAAGGCCCCGGGGGCCCGGGACGGGTGGGGCTCGCCGGCTGGACCTCACCGAACACGCCGGTCGGCGCGGCCCAGACGGGTCGTCGCGAGGTGACCGGGTGGTTTGCCCTCGGCTTCGCGTTCGAGTGGGGCGGTCCGCCGCCCGCCAAGCGACCCGCACGCTGAGCGGTCGATCCAGCCTCCCGGAACCGTGCTGCAAGGCTGGCTGAGCGATCTGGACGGGATCGGCGAGGCCGGCGGCATCGCCACCTTCACGTTCTATCCCCAGATCATCGGCCGCCCCTCGCGGCTGGCGTGCCTGCGCGCACTGATCGAGCACGCGCGGCAGCGGCCGGGCCTCTGGATCGCCCGGCTGGACGAGGTGGGCGCGCACTGGCGGAGCCGCGGCTGATGGCGCTGCTCAGGGGCAATCTCCATGCCCACACGACGTTCTCGGACGGCGTGCTGGCGCCTCACCACCTGATCGAGGAGTACGAGCGGCTCGGCTACGACTTCCTCGCCATCACCGATCACGACGACCATATCGGCGACGCCTACTGGCAGGCGCTCCAGCGACTGGCGCCCAGGCTCCTGCTCTTCCACGGCGTGGAGCTGAGCTACCAGCCCTTCCCGCAGCACGTCGGCAAGGTGATGGGGGAGCGCGAGACCCTCTACGTGCTGAACCATCCCGCTCGCTACAAGCTCTCCGTGGAGGAGACGCTGGCGCGCATCGAGCGCATCCGGCGCGACGGCCTGCCGCTGGAGGCCATCGAGGTGACCGACACCGGGCTCTACCGGCCGCTCTACCACGCAGAGACGATCCCGCTCGTGAAGGTCGCCACCGACGACTCCCACCGGCCGGTGCACTTCGGGCGGGCCTGGGTCGAGGTGGACGCCCCCCGCGACCGCGACGCCATCATCCGCGCGATCCGGGCCGGCGACTTCCGGCTCGGCTTCCGCGAGCCGGACCTGCCCGACTAGAGATCGAGCCGCAGGCAGACGGCCGAGTCGGGACAGGCCGTCGTGAACTCCACGGACCGACGGACCGTGGGATCGGCCTCGTCGCGCCGGAGGGGTTTGAACCCGAAGCGCGGGAAGAAGCCCGCCGCGGTCTCGGTCAGGAGAAAGACCCGCCGCACGCCCTGCGCGCGCGCCTCCTCCAGCAGCCGCTCGGTGAGGGCCTGGCCCAGCCCCCACCGCCGATGCGCGGGCGCCACCACCAGCGAGCGGAGCAGCAGCGCGCTCTGTCCGTAGCGCTCCCAGCCCACCGCGCCGACGATCCGCTCGCCCTCCCGCGCGACCAGGAAGTTCTCGAAGTGCTCGGCCACGCCGTCGCCGGGCAGGGAGGCCTGGCCCAGCAGCGCGAGCACGGGCTCGAGATCCCGGGGGCGCGCGCGCACGATGCCTGCGTCGGCGGCGCGGCGCCCAGCGCTCACTTCCGCCATTCCCCCTTCAGGGGCTCCCTCGAAGGGAGGCGATACCCCAGAGGATCAACCCGAGCCCGGTGACCCAACTGATCGCGCGACCGGCCGGGAGCACCTTCTCGAGCAGTACGAACACGGTGATGGCGGCCACCCAGGCCAGGTTCATGACGCCGCCCACGAAGAGCAGCGTCATGAGCACCCAGCAGCAGCCCAGGCAGAAGAGCCCGTGGCGCAGCCCCATCACCAGCGCGCCGAGGTCGCCGTCGCGCCACTCGGAGAGCAGGAAGCCCAGCGGCGTCCGGCAGCGCGCGAGGCACGCGTACTTGAGCGGCGTGAGCTGGTAGATGCCGGCGGCGATGAGCACCGCGGCGCCGACGACGGGCGCCACGGTCAACGCATCATCGCTCAGCAGCGCCGCCGCCTGGAGTCCCCACTGCGCGGTCGCCGCCGTCAGGCTGAATCCGCCCCACACCAGGAGATAACCGAGCGTGAAGAGCCCGGTGCTGACGAGCGGTGTACCCGCCCCGACGGAGTGATCGGCCCGGCGCTTGCGGTTGACGGTGGTGAAGACGAGCAGCATCGGGGCCGCGCCGGGCAGCATCATGGCCGCCATCATGACCGTCCACATCGCCGCGGTGAGCGCAGCGTCGGCGAGGGTCCACGCCTGCACGTGCGCCATGGCCATGGCCGCCATGCTCGCCATCTCCTGGCTGAGCCGGAACAGATAAAGCCAGGCCAGCCCCACGATGCCGGCCAGCCCGGCCAGCGTGAGCGCTCGCTCCCGACGTGCCACCGCCTCGATCCAGCGGTCCAACCCGGTCGCTCCTAGGCGTGCGCGGCTGTGCGGCGCGCGATGTTGCTGGCGGTCGGCGTCGTGCCCACGAAGAGACCTCCTCCGGCCGAGCGGTGCGGCGGTATGGTAGCACGTACCGGGGCTGGCGCCGGCGCCCCCGCCTGCGCAGAATGAGGCCGTGCGCCACGCCGGGGTCCTGCTCCTCGTCGCTCCCCTGCTCGCCGGGGGCTGCCTGGGGCCGATTGCGGTGCTCTACCCGCCGGAGCTCCAGGACCGGCCCACGGCGATCTGGGTCGTCGAGCACGGCTGGCACACCGGGATCGTCGTCACGCGGTCGGACATCTCCTCCGCGCTCTGGCCCGAGCACAACGACTTCAGCGACTCGCGGTATCTCGAGGTGGGATGGGGCGACCGGGAGTTCTATCAGGCTCCCGACGGTGGGAGCCGGTTGGCGCTCAGAGCCGCGCTCGTTCCCGGCCACAGCGTCCTGCACGTCGTTGGCTTCGACCCGCCGGTCGGTGCGTACTTCGCCGGCAGCGAGGTTGTCGAAGTGCGCCTTTCGCGGCGCGGGTTCGACGAGCTCACCCGATTCATCCACACGAGCTATGCGCGCGACGCCGACGGCCGGGCGGTGAAGCTCGGTCGCGGCCTCTATGGCCGAAGCCAGTTCTACCTCGCGACGGGCACCTACTTTCTGCTTAACACCTGCAACAACTGGGTGGCGCGGGCGCTCCGGGCGGCCGGCTGCCCGATCACGCCGGCCTGGGCGATGACGGCCGGCAACGTGATGGACCAGGTGCGCTGGTTCGGGCGGTCGATCCGAGAACGACCCGGATCAGGACGGCGCGGCGCCGATCGAGCGCAGCAGCAGCCTGGTCAGCGTGGGGATGGTGCCGGGCAGGTCGGTGACGCGTCCGTGCAGCCACTGGATGACGACCTCGTTGATGGCGCCGAGCCACGCCAGCGTCGCCACGCGAGTGTCGAGGGCGGGAATCGAGCCCTCCCGCTGCGCCTCGTCGAGGTACCCGTGGATCAGCGCGGCGAACCGGTCGTGGACTTCGGCGCGCTTGGCCTCCCACGTCGGGCCCAGGCCGGCGGCCTCGAGCAGGATGAGCCGCGCCAGCCGCTCGTTGCCCGCGAAGGTGGCCAGCGCGGCGCTCAGCGCGCCCTCCACCTTGGCGAGCGCGCCGCGGCGCTCGGCGATGGCCGCCGCCACCGCGGTCGCCAGCCGCTCGGCGAAGCCGTCGGCCAGGGCCAGGAAGACGGCCTCCTTGTTCGGGAAGTGGTGATAGACGGCGCCCTTGGAAGTGCCGGAGGCGCGCACGATGTCGTCCACCGTCGCCCTGTGGTAGCCTTTGCCCGCGAATACGCTCAGGGCGGCGTCCAGAATCCGGTCGCGTGTCGCGGTCTTACTCGTCGCCGGTGACATCGCTCGGGAGGAGCGCTGGATGCAGACGGTGCGGATAGGCCACAGCCCCGACCCCGACGACGCGTTCATGTTCTACGCGCTGACGGCGGGCAAGGTGCGGATCCCCGGCGTGCACGTCGAGCACGTGCTCGACGACATCGAGTCGCTGAACCGCCGCTCGCGCGCCGCCGAGCTGGAGGTCACCGCGGTGTCGGCCGCCACCTACACGCTCGTGGCCGACCGCTACCGGCTGATGGACCCGGGCGCCTCGATGGGCAAGGGGTACGGCCCCATTCTCGTGGCGCGGGAGCCGATCGATCCGAAGGAGATTCCCGAGCGCGTCGTGGCCATTCCCGGCAGTCACACCACGGCCGCCCTGCTGCTGCGCCTCTACGTTCCCGAGGAGCCGCCGCTGATCGAGGTGGCCTTCGACAAGATCCCTCAGGCCGTCCTCGAGGGACAGGCCGATCTCGGGCTCTTGATTCACGAGGGCCAGATCACCCACCAGCAGATGGGGCTCGTGAAGGTGCTCGACCTTGGCCAGGCCTGGGCCCGCGACACCGGGCTGCCGCTGCCCCTCGGCGTGAACGTCATGCGCCGCGATCTTGGCGAGGCCACGCATCGGGCGCTCTCGCAGGCCCTGCGGGACTCGATCGCCTGGGCGCACGCGCACGTGGACGAGGCGCTCGAGTACGCGATGCGCTACGGCCGCGGCATCGACAAGGCAACCTGCCGGCGGTTCGTGCTGATGTACGTGAACGACTACACGCTGGCGCTGGGCGCCGAGGGTCGCGCCGCGCTGGAGCGGCTCTTCGCCATGGCGCACGCGCGCGGCCTCATCCCGGCCGTCCCTCCCATCGACCCTGTCTAGGCGCTGGTTTCGGAAGGGGGGCGGAGCCCGCCTCCGAGGATTAGAAGGTGCGGAGAATCTCGTAGGTGGTGGCGCGCTGGGCGGGGGTGAAGCCCGCCTCGCGGATGAGCGTGACGATCTCGTCGACGGTGATCGTGTTCACGTAGTCGGCGGCCCGGTGGACGTTCTCCTCGAAGAGGGTGCCGCCCCAGTCGTCGGCGCCGAAGTGCAGGGCGATCTGGCCGGCGTGCTTGCCTTCGGAGAACCACGAGGCCTGGATGTGATCGAAGTTGTCGAGGTAGAGCCGGGCCACCGCCAGCATGCGGAGATACGCGTTCGGGCCCTTGTAGCGCTTGATCCACTTCTCCAGGAGCGTGTTGCCGGGCTTGAACGACCACGGCACGAACGCCGTGAACCCTCCGAAGACATCTTGCAGCTCGCGGATGGCGTCGAAATGGTCGAGCAGGTCGTCGACTCCCTCCACGTGCCCGTACATCATCGTGGCCGTGCTCTTGAACCCCCGGCGATGCGCCTCGCGGTGGACCTCGAGCCACGCCGCCGGCCCGCCCTTCTTCGGCGCGATCCGCTTGCGGACGCGCTCGGAGAGGACCTCGGCCCCGCCACCGGGCAGGGTGCGCTGCCCGGCCTCCCAGAGCCGGTCGAGCACGTCGCCCACCGTCAGCGACGCCACCTGTCCCACCGTCTGGATCTCCGAGGCCGTGAAGAAGTGGGGGGTGACCTGGGGGAAGCGCTGCCGCGTCTCGCGCACGATCGAGAGGTAGTAGTCGAGGGGAAGCTCCGGGTTGTGGCCGCCCTGGAGGAGCACCGTGGTGGCGCCCTGCGCCGCCGCCGACTCGACCTTGGCCAGCACCTCCTCGACGGTGAGCGTCCACGCCTCCGGGTCGCCGGGCTTCCGGTAGAAGGCGCAGAACTGACAGTCGGTCACGCAGACGTTCGTGTAATTCGGATTCGAGTCGATGACGAACGTCACGACCTTGTCGGGGATGCGCGCGAAGCGGACGTCGTTCGCCATCGCGCCCACCTCGAGCAGGGGCGCCTCGGCCAGGAGAAAGCGCCCCTCCTCGCGATCGAGTCGCTTGCCGTGGAGGACCTTGTCGCGGATACGGTCGAGCGATCGAGGGGCGGCCCGGGCTTCCCGGGTCGCCCCGAGCGACGGGGGGGCGTGGGGGGCCCTGTCGGGGCCCCCCGGCACAGCCGGGGTGCCCCTCGATTCTCCGCGCAGTGCCGGTCGGGGCGACGCCGTCCGCGCCAA
>DASYUQ010000076.1 GCA_036001065.1 Candidatus Methylomirabilota bacterium | reverse complement strand
ATAGCGGCCGACGAAGTCAACGAACTTGGTCGCCACTACACGCCGATTTCGAGATTGCGCTGCCGACGGCGGCGAGAGATGCGACCGGCGCGGCCCGCGGGGCCGCGCCGGCCACCTACTCAACTGCGGAAGTTGGGCTAGCGCGCGGTGCGACGCGGGGCGTGGGAGACGTAGGGGAAAGGCCGGGGGGAAGCGCCCTGGCGGGCGCTCGGCCCGACGGTTGGATAGAGAACTACCTCTCGCGTCGAGTCGCGCCAGCGCTCTCGGTCCCCGGCTGGTAGCGCTCGAGCGAATAGAAATCGCGGTAGACCGTCTCGGCGAAGGAGCCGGCAAAGTAGTGGTAGACGCTGTGGAAGCGGAGCGCGAGAACTCCGGAGATGGCCGCTACGCCGGCCAGCGTGTAAACCGTGGACCACTGGAGTGCCGACGCCGGACGCACTTGGGTCTCCACCAACGCCCCGAAGAAAAACAGCGCCAGCGTCACCAGGCGGAATCCCCAGGGATCATACAACACCGGTGGTCTGCGGAGCCGGCGGACGTCCCGCTCGCGGCGATAGTCGTGGATACCGTAGGCAATGACGGCGGCACCGGCGGCCGCCAGCCCGGCCTCCGCCGTCCAGACGGGGACCAGATCGGGAATTGATCGGCCTCCTATCCATCCAAGGTGATAGACGACCGACATCCAGGCTACAGTCGTCCAGCCGCGCATCAGCGCGTAGAGCCCTTCAAACTGCTCGGCGTAGGAACCAACCTTATGCTGGAGCAATGCGCGCCGACAGAGCATGAACGCCGTCGTGCGCCTCCTGGTTAACTCAGCTTCCGCTCTTTCCCGTTTGTCGGGTTCCATTGGCATTTCCGCCGGCCCGAGGACGTCGATACCGAAGCGCCGATGAATGAGCTCGCCGAGTGCCCTCTTTACGCTCTCCGCGATCGTAGGGTCGGAGCGATCCAGAAGATAGTCGGACGGAGCACGCCGCTTGAGGATGGCCGGTCCCTTCGATGCGGGCGTCGCGGTACCTGGCCCCTGCGTCGCCGGGAGCACTCGTCCATGGGGGAAGGCGAGTCTGCTCAGCGGCGCGAGGGCGTGGCCCGCGAGGTATCCGAGGACGAGGATGACGAGGGCTGAAGACCAGGCGGCTGGCAGCTCGTAGTGGGCCACGAACCAGAACGGGAACCAGATGACGCCGAGTAGCCCAAGACCGGGCAGGAGGTAGCCGTAGACATCGTAGAAGTTGAGCCGCTCGATCACGGCGGCCGGCTGCCTCCGCGGCGTTCGTGCTTCCGGATCTCCGCGAGGAAGTCGCAGAGGACGGCTCCAGCGTGAGCCGCCTGCTCTCCTTGGAGCAAGACTGCGGCGACCCGCTGATGGCCACCGCCGCCCAGCCCCTCAGCGATCCGGCCTAATGGTACCGACGGAAACTCGTACCAGGGGTTTCGCATGGCGGTGACCTTGGCGCTGTCTGCCAACCGCGTGATGCCGATCGAGTACCGGGCGTGGGGGTAGAAGTAGTAGGGCGCGTAGCGGCTCACGAGCACGTCGGTCGCGTCCACGTCGAAGACGACGATGTCATCCCCTTCCAGATGAGCAGCACGCTTGAACCGGTCGAGGCCTGCATCGAACAGGGCCCGAGCCTTCGCGTAGCGCTCGCGCGCGGTGGGGAGATTGGCGACCTCCTCTAGGTGGAGGTCCCGGAGCGCCCGAACCAGTGTCTCGCAGTAGTCGCCAGGGTCGCCAGCAGCGAGGCCGAGCGCCAAGCGGAGGGCGGGCGTGGTACCCGTAATGGCCTCGTCTACGGACTCGTACCGAGCGGCATCAAGCTTATCCGCCCAAGCGACGAGGTCAGCGTAGAGCGCGTTGCGATGGCCAAAGTCGGCAAGGAAGCGCCGCCAGAGGAGGCCCGCGCATGAGTCGGCCTCGGCATCGTAGAGCAGCCACGGCTCGCGCCGGCCGGAGAAGTGTGCTTGGGCGGCGGCGTCGAGGAACGTCGTAAGGTGGTGATCGGCCCAGAAGCTCGCGTTGGGGTGGTAGAGAAAGTCCACGACCGCTGCGGGCGCCTTGAGTGGGCTCGTCAGCCAGTGCCCTCGCTGGTCGTAATTGACGGCCCGAAGGATAGGGTTCGTCCAGTCCCCACGCGTCTCAAGAAAGTCCCAAGCGAGGACGGCGGAGGCGATACCGTCGAAGCACGGCGAGTGAAAGTAGAGGCTTGGGGCCGCCATGCTGGTTGAACGCTACCGGGCGAGGGGCCCGCTGTCAAGGACCGGCGGCAGTGTCACGCCCGCTCGGGCGTCTACGAGCAGGCGGCGGGTCAGCCAGGCGACTCTCTACGCCGGCGCCGGGGCCTCCTTCGGTTTCTTCCGCCCGCCCTCCAAGCGCTCAAGCAGGTCGAACATCAGCTCGCGCACCCGGCCCGCGTTCATGAAGCCGCGATCAAGGGGTGCGCTGGCGCTGGCGGTTGGAGTAGTCGCGCCCGCTCAAGCGATCATCGCGTGGCAGGGCCCGCCAGTAGAGGAACATGTGCCGCCGATGATGCATCGGAGCCCGCCCGCTGGGACGCCGCGACGTGCCCTGTAGCCTGGTCCGTACAGTGGCGGGCCCTCACCGAGCGCGGCCGCCTCGCTCCGGCAGGTTGGTAATTATATACTTGACAAAAGCCAGCAAATGACGCATACTCGCCGCGGAAGTGAACGAAATTGGTTGGTAGGGGGGCGCGGCGATGAAGAGGGAGAAACCGGCACTTGACTTCGTTGAGCGTGCGCCAGCAATCCAGGACGAGGATACGGCCCGCGAGATATTCGAACGGCTCCGCTGGCCGAACGGCCCCCGCTGTATCAAGTGCGGCAGCGTGGATGTCTACCGGATTGCGTCCCAGCCGGGAAGTTCGACGCGTAAGGGTGTGCTTCGCTGCCGCGATTGCGAACAGCAATTCACCGTCACGGTTGGCACTGTGTTCGAAGATTCTCATGTGTCGCTTGGCAAGTGGCTCGCGGCGGTCAACATGATGGCCTCTTCAAAGAAGGGCGTGTCCGCTCATTTCCTACATCGCTGGCTTAAAGTGAGCTATCGCACCGCTTGGTTCATGGCTCATCGGCTTCGCTACGCGGCTACTCAGGAACCACTGTCCGGTATGCTGCGCGGGACGGTCGAAATCGACGAAACCTACATCGGCGGCAAGCCGGAAAACAGGCACATTGGAAGCCGTAGGGTAGTTCCGAAGGCCGCCGTCGTGTCACTTGTCGAGCGGAAAGGGCGGGTCCGGTCTTTTCCCGTGAAGCGCGTCACGGGCGAAACCCTCAAGGGCATCATCCGAAAGAATGTCCGCCAGTCCGCCGAGATCATGACGGACGCCAATCAGATTTACCGGGGTCTTGATACGGAGTTTGCCGGGCATGAAGCGGTGAATCATCACTCGCAGGAATTTGTGCGTGGCAGCGCGCACACCAACAGCGTCGAAGGCTTTTTCTCGCTCTTAAAGCGCGGCATCATCGGCACGTACCACCACGTCAGCGAAGATCATCTCTGGCGGTACTTGGCGGAGTTTGACGCCCGCTACAACGGGCGCAAGCTTACCGACGGCCAACGAGCGGCAAAGCTTCTCAGATCGGCTGAAGGCAAGCGGCTGACCTACAAACCACTAGTAAACCGAGGCTAAGCGGGTGTATTCTCAGGCCGAACGTCTGTTCTTTGACAGGAAAAACGAGGGTAACTCGGGGTGGTGGGATTCGAACCCACATGGGCCTCACGACCCGGGCGGCTCCAAACCGCCTGTGTCTGCCAATTTCACCACACCCCGGTGTAAGCGGCGCGACTCCAACACGCCGCTGCCCTCAAGGGAGGGGTCGGGGAGGGGGGACTCGAACCCCCACGCTGGCCTTACGGCACTCAAGCGACCGGTCGCGCCCTTACCAGACTCGCCGGCTGCGCCTGCCAATTACGCCACTCCCCGTGAACGGGTCCAGCACCGGCTGGTCCCGTTCCCCTTCCTAACTAACCTGTCCTTTCTGCCACTTCAGCAGGCCAAAAGTGTTCGGCAACGGCCGATAGAAAATCCGGCCCTCACGCACGTACTGCGAGATCGCGCCGACGAGCGAGTGCTGCGCTGGCCGCTTGCCGGTCCGCGCTTCGATGGCGTTCAGCAGCTTCACGATGTGCAGCGGGGCGCCCGTCTCTTCCAGCACGGCCACCGAGTGCCCGATGCTTCCCGTCGGGCTGATCTGATTTTTCTTCGGATGCGCCCGGCGCGCTCGCCGGACAGTCACGATGGGCGCACGAGTGGCCAAAGCGATGCTGGCGGGCTTCGGCTTGATGATGACGTTTGTCGGTCGAAGATCGGGATGAGCGATGAGGCGCTTAGCTTCGAGCAAAATATCGACCTTGGCTTTGTAGAAGTCCGCGAGGCGCTGGTTCTCGATGATTGCCTCATCGAGCGTCTTCTGCCGTGTGGGGACTTTCGGCCGCGCCATCTTGCCCAGCATTCTACGCACAACCGCCGGCACGGTGCAATACGAGATACGGGGTCAAGTACCCTCACGCCCCGGTGCCCCTGGGGGATGTGGACCCGTGGGGGGACTGTTTAAACGATGTGGACAGGTGTGGATAGAAGTGTGGATACAGTGGGGATAGTAGATGGCTCGTGATCGTCGGATATCACTCCATCCCCTGACGCCCGAGCAGGCATTGGCTGCCCTGCTGCGGGTGCCGCCTCCGCCGAAAACGGAGAAGGCCAGCAACCGGAACCGTCGTGCTAAAGCCTTGAAGAAGAAGAGGAAATCATGAGTAAGGCCGGGCGTCGGCCGGTGGCACATGCGGTTTTGTGAAGGACATAATCACCGGCAGGTTCCAACTGAATCCAGTGGGCCCGCATCGCGGCGTTGATCACCGTCGCCAGTGGGCTAGTATCGGAGCATGAGCGACGACGGGTTCGGGCAGATCCACGAGTACGTCAGGACGATGGCGGTCTACAGCCTGTGCGGCCTATCGCTGGGACCCGTCCTCAAGGAGTCCTACTGGACCCAGAAGGCCCCGGTCGCCGCGCTTGAAATCGGGGCGGGCGAGATCATCGTGCCCAAGGAGAAGATTCACCAAGAGTACGACGCCTTCGTCAAGCTCGCCCTTCAGGGGCCGCCGGTGGCCGTCGCCTCCGGGATGGTGCTCTCTGGGGCCGGGGTGCTGGGTCCCTTCGGCGAGCAGGCGTAGCTCGGAGAGAAGCTGACTCAGGGTCCTGGCGGCGGCAGCGCCGGCCGCACGTTCCGCGTCGTTGCCCTGGGGCGGCGAGCCAATCGACGCCAGGGGCGTGGAGTCCGGTGCTGCACCACGAAGGACCGGCAGGGCGTGACGTCGATCGACTGGGCTACGGACCAGGCGCGAGGGCGGCGGGCGTCACCATCTCTTCGGGCGTCCTCATCGCCACCGGCACCCGGTGCCCGGTGGCCATGTCGATACCCGAGCCCCAATAGCCCGGCGTCCTGCCCCGCTTCGACGCCAACTTCTTCTTTGCCCGGCGGCGGGCCGCCCGGCGGCTCTCGTCGTTGAACCGTCGGCGACAGGCCGGGGAGCAGAATTCTTGTGGACTCCCCCCGGAGCGCCGTGGCTCGAAGACGCGTCCGCAGCTGGGGCGGCTACAGAGCCCTTGCCCCAGCGTGGCACGCTGCTCTGAGGGCCGCTCCCGACCCGCTGGTGTTAGAATCGCCGTCATGCGCCGCCCCCGGATCGGCGGCTTGGTCGGGGTAGCGGCAGAAACTGGTCGTCGGTGGCGGCCCAAGGTGACCTGTTAAGTTCGTCACCCACCGCCTCCACCACTTTACCCACTTAGAACAGGTCTGCCAATCCGGCCGACGAGAGATGGCGGTCCTCGATCGCCCCCACTCGCCCCAGGGCATCATCAGCAGCGATTCTAGGAGGCGGACATGAGAAAGTCGGGACCTCGACAGGCCCGGTCCCGCAAGGCCGGTCGGCCCCCGGCGGAGGTCGCGTCCTCGCCGCAGGTGCGCCGCCGCCGGAAGACGGCCCGCGTCGCCGTGCGCAAGGACACCATGCTCTCTCAGGCCGCAGAGGGACCCCGGGTCCGTTGGGCCGCCGGCAAGCCCCGGGAGAAGAAGCGCTGAAGACCTACGTCCTCCTGGCGTCGGCGGGCGCGCTGCTCGTCTCGAGCCTGGTGGCCGCAGGTTCCGCGTCTGGCTCGGCCGCCGAGGGCCAGCGGCTGTTACGCGCGCAGGGCTGCTACGGCTGCAACACCGACGGCCGACTCGGCACGCCCATCGGCCCCGCCCTCTCCAGCGTCGGGGCCAAGAGACCTATCGCGCTTTGCTGGCTGAGCGACCCCGAGAGCCAGCACCACCACGCCCATATGCCCAAGTTCGAGCTCGATGCGGCCCAGATCGAATCGCTGGCAGCTTCTCAGCCCGCCGGCCTGGCTCGGCGAGCGATGAGCAGCCCGGCGACCGTGAGCGCCCCGGCGGCGGCGAGCCCGACCCAGCCAGCGTGCGTCAGAAGCCAGACGCACAGGAGCCCACCGGCGCCCGGAAGGAGCCGGTCGGCGAGGCGGCGCTCGATGGCGCGTCGGGTGCTGAGCCACACGAGCGCCAGATTCACCATCAGAAAGCTCGAGAGCACGGCGGCATCGGTCATCGCCGCCACCTTCGCCAGGTCCCCGAGCAAGACGAGCGGGGCGGTGCCCCCCACGACCACCACCGACGCGACCAGGGGGATCGCCGTCTTGCCGCTGACGACGGCCAGAGCGCCAGGCAGCATGCCAGCCGAGGCCATGCCGTAGACCGATCGAGACGCGGAGAGCAGGAGCAGCAGGACGGTGTTGGCGGTGGCGCAGAGGGCGATGATGCTCAGCGCGGCGTCGGCGCGGGCCCCGAGCGCCTGGCGGGCGACGAGCGCGAGCGGTGCCTCCGAGACGCTGAGATCGCGCCAGCCGACGGCTCCGGTGGCCGAGAGCGCGACCAGCACGTAGATCGCCGTCGTCGCGACCATCGAGATGAAGAGTGCGCGGGGCAGGTCGCGCTCGGGCCGCCGCATCTCCTCCGCGAGGTTCCCCAGCTCGTCGAAGCCCAGGTATGCGAAGAAGATCAGAGAGGCCGCGCTCCAGATCCCGCCCGCCCCCCGCGGGGCCTCGAGGAAGTCGGTCCCCGGCCAGAAGGGTATGCCGATGCCGATCACGAACAGGAGGCCGGCCGCCTCGACGAAGGTCAGGACGATGGCCAGTCCAACCGAGCGCGCGATCCCGGCGTAGAGGACGATCGCGGTGGCGGCGAGCAGGCCCAGGGCGTTCAGTGCCACCGGCGTGCCGGCCAGATGCGCCAGATACCCCCCGAAGCCCAGGGCGACCGTCGCCGCGGCGAGCAGGTCGGCCGCCAGCATGAGCCAGCCGGCCACGAACCCGGTCGTTGGCCCGAAGGCCATGGCCGTGTACTGAAACTCGGGCGAGTCTTTGGGCCGGAGCTTTCCGAGGCGAGCGTAGGTGTAGGCGGTCAGACCCGCGGTGGCTCCGGCCAAGACAAAGGCGAGCCACATCGCGTTTCCCGCCTCGGCGGCGGCCGGGCCGATCAGGGCGTAGACTCCGGCGCCCAGGATGACGCCGATGCCGGTGAGCGAGACTCGCCAGACTCCGAGTGTCCGCCGCAGAGAGTGCGGTGCGCCGGGTGGCGCGCTCCGCGGGTCACTCATGTCGTGCGTAGGGGAATTTTCGTCGCCCCCCCGAAGCGGGCCGCTGTCATGACAAACGTGTCGCACCTCCGGTCGACCGCAGAGCCGCAGCACTGGATCCTAATTTATGCTGCCGGCTAACTCGCCAGATCCCTGATAGGCTCCCCCTGCCAGTTGCGCTGCGCACCCGCCGGCGCGGATGCGTTCGTGGCGGCCCGAGCCGAGCACCGCTCGCCGCGCACAAGCCGCCGGGGCAGTGACGACGAGGAGAGACCGATGGCGAGAGCGAGGGGCTTCCGGGTGGTGGTGGCGACCGACGGCTCGGCCGACGGGTATGCCGCTGTGGCGGTGGCCAGCGCGTTTCCGTGGCCGGCCCGGGCGCAGGCCCGTGGGGTGGTGGCGCGGTTCTATCCAGCAGTCGCCGCGGAGTGGTCGGCTCCGGTGTGGGCCGCGCTCGAGAAGGGCTTCAATCGCGTCGCCGCCGGGGCGCTTCGCGCGCTCCGGCGGCGGTGGCCGGCCGCCGACGTTGTCGTGATGGACAGGCCACCGGTGGAGGCGATCCTGGCCCAGAGCCGCGGCGCCGGCGCCATCATCGTCGGCTCCCGCGGCCACGGCGCGCTGGGGCGCCTCGTGCTCGGCAGCGTGTCGCGGGGTGTGGTGCGCCGCGCCGCCTGCTCCACGCTGGTCGTCCGGGGCCGGCCGCGGGCGGTCAGTCGCTTCCTCGTGGGCCTGGACGGCTCGGTCAACGCGCGACGCGCGCTCGCCTTCGTCGCCAGGCTCCGGCCTCCCCGCGGCGGTCTCGTGACGCTGGTGCGTGTGCTCGAGCCTGTGCGGGTGGCCGCGGTTGGTCTTATGCCGGCTGGGGTGCGTGGCGTGCTCGCGCGGGAGATGGCCGCCGTACGCGCGCAGCAGATGCGCGCGGTACGGCGTGAGCTCGGGGTGGCGGCGGCCCTGCTGAAGCGGGCGGGCTGGCGCGCGCGCGGCGTGATCCGCTGGGGCCGCCCGGTTGACGAGTTGCTGGCCGCCGGCCGCGTGGCCCGTGCCCACGTGCTCGTGGTGGGCGCCCGGGGCACGGGTGGGGTGGCGCGGCTGCTCCTCGGCAGCGTCGCCGAAGGCGTCTTGAGCGGGTCCCGAGGGCCCGTCTTGGTCGTGCGCTGAGCGCGCGCCGTGACCCGGCGGCCTCGAGCCGCGGGGACGCCTCCGCGGAGGCCGCCGCTCCGGCGCTGTGCTCCCGTCGGTCGTCTGATTGACCGCGGCCGCGTAAGTGAGAACATGAGGCGTACAGGAATCAGGCGATGCGCTACCGACGCCTGAGTTACCGCTACGCGATGGTGGTGCGCTCCGGGCCAGACGTGGCCGTTCGGCGACATCTGGGAGAACGATCGCCTGCGCCTTCTCGTGCAAGCCCGCTGGCGGCCCGAAGCGGACATGTACGAGACCGCGACCACGGTCGACGTCGTCGTGGACCTCGCCGGTGTCGAGGAAGACGACTTCGAGGGGCAGCTCTTCGAGGACGTGCTGGTCGTCGAAGGGCGCCGCCAGCTTCCCTCGTGCCAGGAGGAGGAGGGGGCGGTGTACCACGCGGCCGGCATCCGCCAGGGTCCGTTCCAGGTAGAGCTGCCGTTGCCTGGCCGACGTTTCCCGCAAGGCCATCGCGCAGGCGCGGCGGGCGATCCAGGACCTCCTGGCCGAGCGGATGGCGGCGGATCAGGCCGCAGCGCTGGCCGAGAAGCTGGCCACGGGCACCTGGACCCACGATTACGGGATTACGGCCGACGAAGCGAAGGCGCTCGGGTTGCCGGTCAGCACGGAGATGCCCGAGGAGGTGTACCAGTTCATGGGCCTCTTCCCCCAGCCCACCCGCACACGGCTGGCCGTCGAGTACGTCCCGGCGCCCTGCCGGGGGCGCCAGGGGCGGGCGTCCTCTGATGGCTGAGGGAGCTCCGACGGAAGCTGTAACCCTGGCCGGCGTGATGGACGATCTGACTAGGCGGGGCTACACCGAACAGTTCATGGTGGTCGACGGGGGGCTGCGGGCTGTGGGGAGCGCGAAGAGGTTCCCTGCGGACCAGGCAATGATTGCGGAGTATCACCGCTTCGAGGGCGTCTCCGACCCCGATGACATGTCAATCATCTATGCCATCGAAACACGGAGCGGCATCCGCGGGACGCTGGTCGACGCCTTTGGCGTCTACGCAGACCCACGTGTGGGCGAGTTCATAGAAGGTGTCGCGCTTCGTAACGCGGTTCCGCCAGTCCGTGAGGGCCGGCCTCGGCCATCCCTTTAAACCATCCGGGCCCGTCCGGGGCGTTGTTACAATGGGCGCCTGATGCGGCTCTGGTGTGGCCTCGCGATCGTCCTGCTCCTGCTCCCGGCGGCGGGCGCCGGGACTGGCCTGCCGACGGTGCGGCATGACGGGCGAACCTACGTCGAGCTCGACCGCCTCGCGGCCAGCCTCGAGACCAGGCTCGACACCACCGCCAGCAGCACCCGCGCTTATCTGAGGACCCCCGGCCACGTCGTTACCTTCACGCGGAACTGGTCGCACGTGATCGTCGACGGCAAGCCGCTCGTGCTCGACGCGCCGGTGCGCGTCAAGGCGGGGGTGTGGCTGGTACCCGAGATGTTCGTGGGCCGGGTGTTGCCGCGTCTGACGTCGGCGTCCCCCTCGGCGCTGCCGCGGACCGCCGTCCAGTCGGTGACCCTCAAGGAGCTGAGGTTCCGGTCGTACCCCTCCTTCACGCGGGTCGTGCTGGAGACGTCGGGGCCGGTCACGTACCGGATCGAGCAGGGTGGACCGAAGGAGGCGCGGGTCCGCGTGGCCTCGCTGGCGGGCGAGGCTCGCGTTGAGGAGATCCACGATGGGTTCGTCGCCGAGGCGCGCCTGGAGACGGTCGGGCCCGACGTCGTCCTGCGCGTGATTTTCGAGGGCGCGGCCGGCGAGATGCAGACGATGGCGCTGGCTGATCCGCACCGGCTGGTCCTGGACTTCCGGCGTCCCGCCGAGCAGGGGGGTGAGGAGCGCGCCGAGGCGACGCCGCTACGCCTGATCGTGCTCGATGCCGGGCATGGCGGTAACGATCCGGGGGCCCAGGGGCCGACCGGGCTCATGGAGAAGGACCTCGTGCTGGCCATCACGCGGCGCGTGGCGCGCCTGGTCGAGGAGCGGCTCGGCATCAGAGTCCTGTTATCGCGCGATGGGGACTACTTCGTGCCGCTGCGCGATCGCACCAGCTTGGCTAACCGCGAGCGCGCGGACCTCTTCGTGTCGGTCCACGCCAACGCCCACCGCCAGGCGGTGTCGGAAGGCGTCGAGACCTACTTCCTGTCCTCGGAGGCGACGGACAGCGGCGCCCGCCAGGTCGCCGCGCTCGAGAACAGCGTCATCCAGCTGGAGGCGCCGGCGGCCCGAGGGCGTGTCGACGCCGTGAAGGCGATCCTCTGGGACCTCGCGCAGTCGGAGTTCCAGATGGAATCGTCGCGGCTGGCGGGGATCGTCCAGGACTCGATGACCCAGTCGCTGCGCATCCCCAACCGCGGCGTCAAGCAGGCGGGCTTCTACGTGCTGGGCGGCGCCGCCATGCCCGCCATCCTCATCGAGATCGGTTTCGTGACCAACCCGCGGGAGGAGCGGAAGCTGAGGGACAGCCGTTATCGCGACGAGATCGCCCGCGCCATTCTGGCCGGCCTGGCCGAGTACAAGCGCTACTGGACCCAGCGGATGCGGGCGCTCGTCGAGCGCCCGCGCTGATCCGTGATGCCGCGGGCCGACGGCCGCGCCCACGACCAGCTCCGTCCGGTGACGATCACGCGCGACTTCCTGCTGCACCCCGAGGGCTCGGTGCTGGTGGAGTTCGGCGCGACCAAGGTGGTCTGCACCGCCTCGATCGAGGACAAGGTCCCCCAGTTCCTGAAGGGACAGGGGCTGGGCTGGGTGACGGCGGAGTACGGGATGCTTCCGCGCGCGACGAACACACGGATGCCGCGGGAGAATCGCGGCCCCGGCGGACGCTCCCAGGAGATCCAACGGCTGGTGGGCCGGGCGCTGCGCGCCGTGATCGACCGGAGCAAGCTGGCCGAGCGCACCGTGTGGGTCGATTGCGACGTGATCCAGGCGGACGGCGGCACCCGCACCGCCGCCATCACCGGGAGCTTCGTGGCCGTCGCCGACGCGCTGGGCCGGATGCCCGGCGTCGAGCCGGTGGTGGCCATTCGCGACTGCGTGGCGGCGGTCAGCGTCGGCGTCGTCGAAGGACTGGCGATCCTGGACCTCGACTATGCCGAAGACTCGGCCGCCGAGGTGGACATGAACGTGGTGATGACGGGGGCGGGAGAGTTTGTCGAGGTGCAGGGCACCGCCGAGCGCCTGACGTTCAGCCACGCGAGGCTCAACGAGATGCTGGGGCTGGCGAGCGTCGGCATCCGCCGCCTGGTGGCCTTGCAGCGGCGGGCGCTCGAGAGGCGCGACGAGCGGACGTTCCGGCTCTAGGCCACGCCTCGTCCTGGCGACGTTGAATCCCGCCAAGGCCCGGGAACTGGCTGCCCTGCTCGCGGATTTGCCTTTCGACATCCGGGCGCTGGGCGAGCTGCCCGGCGCGGCCCTTCCCGACGAGACCGGGCGGACCTACGCCGAGAACGCGCTGCTGAAGGCACGCGCCGCGGCGGGGACGGCGGGCGCGCTCGCGCTGGCCGACGACTCCGGGCTCGAGGTTGACGCGCTGGGCGGCGCCCCCGGCCTGCGGTCGGCGCGGTTCGGCGGCCCGGGGCTCGACGACGCCGGCCGGTGCCGGCGCCTGCTGGAGGCGCTCCGAGAGGTGCCGGAGGTGGAGCGGACGGCGCGCTTCCGCTGCGTGATTGCGCTCGTGCATCCCGGCGGCGCCGAGCGCGTGGTCGAGGGCGTGGCCGACGGCCTGATCCTCACGGAGCCCCGCGGGCGCGGGGGCTTCGGGTACGACCCCCTCTTCTACTATCCGCCGCTCGGCCGGACGTTCGCCGAGCTCACGCCTGACGAGAAGGCGCAGGTGAGTCACCGGGCCCGCGCCCTGCGCGCCGCCCGACGCCTGCTGAGCGAATGCTATACTGCTGCCTTCGGAGATTGATTCGGGGTGTGGCGCAGCCCGGTAGCGCACCTGCTTTGGGAGCAGGGGGCCGGAGGTTCAAATCCTCTCACCCCGACCACAGTTACGAGCCCTGCCGCGCCGCCGTTGTGCGGGTTCTGTGCGGGAACACTCTTCTCACGCACACCCCAGCCTGCGCAAGGGGGAAAAGTAGCGGGGCCCGGAGACGTGTGGACCCGGCACTGGCTCCCACCCTGAGCGGGCTGGTCTGCCTCTATGACTGGCGGACGCCGCAGAGACGCCTCGGCGCCCCCGCAAGAGCACTTGGACTTGCCCCGGTTTCGTGGACACCTGGGTTAAGTCGCCAATGCTGCCTGTTCGCGCCGCCGCTCGAACGCTCGGGGGCTGAGATAGCCAAGCGCGGAATGTCGCCGCTGTCCGTTGTAGAAGAGCTCGAGGTAGTCGAAGAGCTCGGTGCGCGCCGCGGCCCGCGTGGCCCACGCGGCGTCGTGGACGAGCTCGACCTTCACCGTCGCGAAGAAGCTCTCGGCGACGGCGTTGTCCCAGCAGTCGCCCCGACGGCTCATGCTGCAGACGATCCCGTGCTGTTCCAGCAGCCGCTGGTAGTCGCCGCTCGCGTACTGACTGCCACGATCCGAATGATGCACCAGCCCCGCCGCCGGCCGCCGCCGCGCCAGCGCCATGCCGAGCGCGTCGAGCGTCAGATCATCCGTGACGCGCTCGCTCATCGCCCAGCCGACGGCGAAACGGGAGCAGAGATCGACGATCACCGCCAGGTAGAGCCAACCCTCGCCGGTGGGGATGTAGGTGATATCGGTGACCCACTGGAGTTGACCCGGTTTCGTGGACACCCCATCGTTGGGGCGGAAAGGAGCGTCCACGATGCCGAAGAGCCATCGGCCGTA
>DASYUQ010000075.1 GCA_036001065.1 Candidatus Methylomirabilota bacterium | reverse complement strand
CGAGGTTCTGCGGCGCCAGTAGCCGGTCGGTCACATCCCGCGCCAGCTCCGGCCAGTGCACGGCGGCCAGGACGACGGCCGGTCCCACGGCCGCGAGCCAGAGGAGCGCCCCGACCCAGCCGACCAGCGGTCGCACGACGGGAAGGAACAGGCGCAGGAACGGCTCGGGGTCGAAGAGCGGGAACCGCCACGCGAAGGGGCTCAGGAGGCGACTCTGCCAGGCGCGCCGGGACTGCCGCTGCCGCCGCTCCAGCAACTCGGCGGCGTCGGGCGGGACGTCGCACTGGAGAACGTCGGCGGCATGGAGCTGACTGAGGAGCTGAATCACCTCGTCCTGGGTGGGCGCGTCGTCCTCCAGGCGGGCGGTGGCGGCTTCCCACAGCTCCTGCACCGTTCGCCGGCCATCCATCAGACCGATGATCAGGTAGGCCGCCGGCGAAAACCGGTGGAAGCGCTCGGTCGACAAATCCTGAAGCACGTACCACGTCGCGCCTCGGTAACGGTGGCGGTGGATCCGGGCATGGCTCCGCAGCCGCGGCGTGAGCTGGGCCACGCGATACCACGAGGCGCTGAAGAGCGGGCCGCTCATCCGCCGGCGCTCCCTAGGGCAGCCAGCGCCAGAGCGCCAGACGAATCCAATCGATCACCTGGTGAGTCCAGATCCAGATCAAGAGGCGCCGATCGATCTCGATCTTCCCGACACCCTCCATGCCGGGTCGCAGGCGCTCGGGGGCGCTGGCCAGGCGGGCCTCCACCCGGAAGTAGTTCCGACCCTCCCGCGGCGTCGATACAGGCGTGAGCTTCTCCACGGTGAAGGGCAGTGGCTCGTCAGGAAACGCCGACAGCACGAGCCGACCCGGCTGACCAAGGGCGACGTCGGCCACCTCGCGCTCGTCGACTTGGAGGACGACGCGATAGGCGTCGAGCGGCGCCATCTCGAACAGAACCTGCCCGCGCTCCACCGGCGCGCCGAGGGACTGGCTGAGGTCGCCCTTGACCACCACGCCGTTGAAAGGGGCGAGGACGCGCGTGCGCGAGAGCTGAGCGTCGAGCAACGCCAGCTGCGCTTTGGCCTGGTCGATCTGCGCCGCCAGGATGTTCACTTGGGATGCGGCCCGCTTGGCCATGGCCTCGTGGTACTGCTTGACGAGCTGCTCGTGCTGGCTCAGCCACCGGAGCCGCTCGAGCTTCATCTCGCGATCATCGAGCGCGCACAGGACCTGCCCCGCCCGCACGAGATCGCCGGCCCGAACGCGGGCCTCGGCGACGTAGCCGTTGAAGGGGGCGACGGCAGCGCGCAGCACGCCCGCCTCCAGGATCGAGGGCGCGGCCACCCGGTAGTCACCCCGCGCGGTGGCGAAGAACGCGGCGGCCGCCACCAGCGTCACGACAGCGAGCTTGAGAGCGACGTAGCGGGGCCCGATGAGGTGGCCGAGCTGCCGGCGGCCGGCGGCCGCGGCCTTAGCCACCAGCCACCGATCGTCCCGGCGCCGTACCTCGAGCGCGGGGCCAGCCAGCGCAGCCACTCCCTCGCACAGCGCCAATGTCGGGGCATCGAAGGGGCGGTCGGCCGGGCGCTCGAGCGTGAGCGCGCCGACCAGCCGGCCGCCGGCGGCGAGGGGGATCGAGCACGCCGCACCGCCGCCCTGCTGTCGAGCCAGCTCGCCGTGGGCCCGGCTCACGCGCGCCGGCCCGTCCTTCGGCTGGGGGTAGACCACCAGCGCCTGCTGGTCGAGCGCCTCGTCCATGGCGGCCCCGATGGCCCGGATGAGATTCGTCTGCTTCTTGAACTGGGCGCTGTGCGAGACCGCTCGGACGTGAGCGCGCCCGCGCCTGAGGCACCCGATGCTCACCCGGTCGCAGTCCAGACGGGTCGCCAGCGCCGTGGCGAACGCCGTGGCGGCGGCGTGAAAGGTCTCGTGGCCGAGGGCGGTGGCGGTGAGATCGAGGACGCCCTGAAGCCGCTCCCGGGTCGCCCCCTCCCGAGTAGCCTCCTCGCGGCGGATCAGGATTTCAAGCCAGGCGAAGCCCCATTGAAGCTGCCTGAGGACCCCCTGAAGCTGCGGCTCCGGACGGGAGGCGACGTCGAGGACCACGACGCCGTGGAGGCGGCCCGCCACCTCGATCGGGTACGCGACGTCGTAGCGCTCACGACCGCCGGCGTCGCCATCAGCCTCCCGTTTGAGGAGCAGGCCGCGGCGCTCCACCAGCGCCCGCTCGGCCGCCGCCGCGAGGTATTTGAGGTTACGGCGGGGGCTGGGCCAGACGGCGGCGGGCGAGAAGGGGCCACGGTCGGGCGTTCCCAGCAGAAGGAGGCCGCCCGAGACGCCCGCGATCATCCGACACTGAAGCGCGAGCCAGCTCCGGCAGTAGACGTCGACGGTCGAGGCCTCGGCAAACTCGGCCCAGAGCGCGCGCTCGGGGTCCGGTGTCGGCCGGCTCCCTCCGGGATCGCCGGGCTCCCGGCGGGACGAATCACTCCGCAGCCCGAGATCGACGCCCTCCATCCCGGCGACTCAGGTCAGCGCGTCAGCGCGAGGCGGCGATGGCCATAAGGAGCGACTAGGCCCCCGACGACGGGGAGTCCCCGCCGCGGCGGGTGTCGAGGCTCAGCACGCCGAACCGGGATTCGTACTCGCGGACGACGTTGCTGAGGAGCGCGGCCAGCCGCTTGGCCGCGAACGGGCTCAGAATGAGGCGGTCCGTCAGCTGGACCTGCACCTCCGCCTGGCCCCGCTCCCAGGCCTGGTTGATGCCGAACACGAGCACAACTTCTTCGCGGGTGCTGGAGACGTTGCAGACGTTGGCGTAAGAGCTCTTGAGATTCGTGTCGTCCCACCGGATGGTCGTAGGAGCGGTGAGGGGTTGCGCTCCGCCAGTCCGCGCCGTCTGGGCGGCCCCTCCGGTTCGGGGCGAGTCAGCTGTTTCCGTGCGCTCGTTCGTCATCGGCCCCTCCTTCAGCGTGATGTCCCCGCTGGCGGTCCCACGGGGGACGCGATCTTAACCCACTTTAGATGGTGGGCCAACCGCTTTTTAGGACCTCAGCGCACCGAGATGAGGATGCTCCTTCGGGCCCTCCCGCCCCGCGCCGGCCACGCGGCGAAAGAGTTCCCAGTGACGAGGCAAGCTGGCTTCGAGGCTGTACCGGTCCTCCACGAGCGCCCGTCCCGCCGTTCCCAGCTTCCGCCAGGCCGGCGGATCCTTCAGCACCTGGATCGCCTGGCTCGCCAGGCCTTCAACGTCGAAGAACTCCGCGAGGAGACCGGTCTGCCCCTGGCTGATGACCTCCCGGACCGGGGCCACGTCAGAGGCGAGCACGGTGCACTCGCAGGCCAGCGCGTTGAGGAGCGACCAGGAAAGGACGAAGGGCACACTCAGGTAGACGTGGAGATCGCTCAGCGAGAGGAGGTCGGCCAGCTGGCCCGCGGGCACCGTGCCGAGGAAGCGAAAGCGCCGGAGATCGGGCTGCTCGGCGCGCAGGACGTGCTCGCGGAAGCTCCGGGTCTTGATATGGCGCGCATCGTTGCCGTAGTGGATCCGGTCCGATCCCACGACGACGAAGAGCACGTTGGGCACGGCCGCGGCGATTCGGCTGGCGACCCGCATGAAGATGTCGAAGCCCCGCATGGCCTCGAGCCCGCGCGACACGTACGTCACGATCCTGGTGGTCTCGTCCACCCACTCGGCGCCGATCCGGCGGAGGACCGGCCGCCGCTGCCAGGCCGCGGTATCGATGCCGTCGTGAATGACCTCGACCTTGGGGGCCCAGGCGGTGGGCAGAAGGCTCCACTGCCAGCGCGTCGGCGCATAGCCGGCCGCACAGGCTTCAAGGTCGAGCAAGATCATGGCGTTCCGGGCGTGCGCGCGGAGGTACTCGCTCTCCCGCGGCGGAAAGTCGGGTCGGAAGTCCATGTCCGTCCCATGCGGACGGTAGTAGTATTCGAAGTAGCTCACGATTGGACAGTCGTAGAGCTCCTGCAGGAAGACCGTCGAGCCAAACCCGCTGTGGCCGACGATCAGCTGGGGACGCAGCCCCGGGGCCGCCTTGCAGGCCTCGTACACCGCATGGGCGTTCCACACCGCGTTCTCAAAGGTCCGAGAGCAGTAGTGATTGGCTCGGGTCGCCCCACCCCGGAGCGCGTAGCGCAGGCAGCGGATCCCGTCGCGGGGGCCGTCGGCCGTGCGCGAGAGGAACACGCACTCGACGCCGTGGCGGGCGGCCAGGCGGCTCGCGATGTGACCGAACTGAGCCGGAAAATTCGGGTGAACGAAGAGGATCTGCACGCGCCGCGTACTTTGCGGCCGGGTCCACGGCCTGTCAAGGGGCTTTGACAAGGCGACAACCGTATGCTACCAGCGCCACCATGATCACGTGGCGAGCCGCGCTGGTGGTCGGAGCGTGCACGCTTCTGCTCGCAGCGGCGAGCCCAGCGGTCGCCGACACGGCGACCTTGACGACCGACGTTGCGGCTGGAACGTGGAAGGCCTTGAGGTTACGGAATGTCGCGAAGGGCGCCATCCTCTCGGTCGACGTCGAGGTCAGTGGGAGCCTTTCGGTGGCCTTGGTGGATCTCGACAACTACCGGCGCTTCCCCGCGATTGATCGGCCGCTCTTCCGAGGAAGCACCGACACGCTGCTCGCCTTCTCGATCACGGCGCCGGCGACGGGTACGTACTTCGTGGTCTTAGACAATCGCGCTGGCAACGAGCCGCGCGCCGTCGAGGTCACCGTGCGCGCATCAAGCGCGAAGACCACCGAGACCACCCGGGCCGCGCTCGACGCGTTCGAGCGCGATCTCAAGAAAATCTTCGTCTTCGAGCCATTTCCTATCCGGGTCGAGCGATGTGGAGCGCCCCAGGCTTTCGCTGGGCCCGCCGGCATCGTCCTCTGCACCGAGTACGCGGACAAGCTTTACGAAGCGCTACGCGACAGGGCGAAAGCCGGCGACGCGCTGCTCTTCACCCTGTTTCACGAGCTCGGCCACACGCTCCTGGCGCAGTGGAAATATCCATTCTTCGCCGACGAGGATGTCGCCGACGAGTTCGCCACGGCCGTGATGATCATGCTCGGTCAACACGAACGAGTTCGCGCGAAGGCCGAGTTCTTCGCGGCGAACCCGTCGATCGCCGACGCGATTGCCAAGGTGTTTCGGGACGACCGCCACCCCCTGTCCCCGCAGCGCGCCCGCAACATCCTCCGCTGGGCGAAAGACCCCGAACTGGTTCGGAAATGGCAGCCGGTGCTCGTGCCTCACATGCAGAGCGCCCTTCTCGAACGACTGCTGCAGAGGCCTCCATCGTGGGCTGATCGCCAACTGATCGAGAAGGAGCTGGCAGGCCGCGCTCGGTAGCCCGGCCTGTTTTCACTGCCGCGGAGACCCCGGGACAAGTGGGCCGCGGTCCCGATGACCTCTTCTTCGACCTGGGGGATCGGTTTCAGCTGGCTCCAACGACCCGCGGGCGGGGCCAGCGCCGGGGTTGCGATGAGAAATGCAGCCAGTCCGCCGATGAGAGCCGTGACGAGCTGAGCGTGCATACTGGTCCTGCAGTCGTTCTCCCACCCTGCCCGCACCGCCGCTGGCGCCCCAGCCACCCACGAGTGTTACGCGAGCCGTCGCTGCGCGCGACAATCAGCCCGGAGACGGCCGCTGTCAAGTGGCTATGGTC
>DASYUQ010000074.1 GCA_036001065.1 Candidatus Methylomirabilota bacterium | reverse complement strand
CGGGTCGTCACCTTCAATCTTCTGCACGGAGGCGCGTCCTCGGGCCTGCGCGGGGACGGGCAACGCCTCGACCTGCGCCTGGAGATGGTGGTCCACGAACTGCGCGCGCTCGACCCGGACGTGGTCGCCCTCCAGGAAGCCTCCACCGGCCGCGGGCGCGGCAACGTGGCCGAGCGTCTGGCGCGGCAGCTCGGTCTCCAATATGTTCACGCGCCCGCCACCTCCCGGGTCTTCCCGCTGCGGTTTCTGGGGAGCGCCGTCGCCTGGCTGCTGAACTTCAACGAGGGGCCGGCCATCCTCAGCCGCTTTCCCATCGCGGCCTGGGAGGCCTGGGACCTGCCCCGTTGCCAGCGCTATTTCGATCCGCGCGTGCTCCTCCGCGCCGAGCTACGGACGCCGTGGGGTCCGCTGCAGGCGTTCTCTACCCACACCTCGCGCGATCCGTGCCAGCACCGGCGCATCGCCGAGCTGGTCGCCGCCCGGCGCGGGACGCTGCCGTCGATCGTGATGGGTGATTTCAACGCCACCGACGGGTCGCCGGCGATCGCTGCGCTCGCCAACGGCACCGGCCTCGTCGACGCCTTCCGCGCGGCGAATCCGGCCGCGTCGGGCCTGACCGTCTGGCAGCGCGTCGAGGCGCCGCAGCCCACGGTCTTCCGCCGGGTGGACTTCGTGTTCGTCCTGCCAGGCCGGGAGGCCGAGGGGCGCGTGCGCTCGAGCCGCGTGGTGCTCGACACGCCGCGCCGCCTGCCCGACGGGACCACGCTCTGGCCGTCGGACCACTACGGCGTGCTGGCCGAGGTGGAGGTGGGGGCCAGACGGTGGTAAGAGCCTACCCGAGGCCTATTCGGGAAATGTGGAGGCGAACGCTGTTACGGTGCGTACCGCTCCGCCACTACCACGGTGGTCAAATCCTTAGTAGCGGTTGACCGTGTATCGGGAGAAGGCCTCCCAAAAGGATTTGTCTCTGGATCGCCCCGTCGCGACTGTGGTGTCCTCGGAAAAATCGCTGTCTTCCCACCTGAACTCAGGCGGAGGGTTTTGAGCCGATGCCTAGATCCTCGGCATCGGAGGGTCGGGCCTGTCAGCGCTCGCACGGGTATAATCGTGCCTGGAGGTGGGCGGCATGCATGTCCGTCTCACGCGCGATCTGGAAGGACGGGCCCGCCGGGCGCCGGACCCGATGACCGTCGAAGAATTCTTCGCCCGTTTCCCCGAGGTCCCCCGCGACCTGCACGACGAGCCGGTGCTCGCCGAGTTCGTCCGTGCCTTCGGCTCCCAGCTCAAAGTCGCCCAGAAGCCCTCACCGTGCGTGGCGCGGGCAGGCGGTGGCGACGCCGAGCACCATTTCTACACGCGTCTGGTCAACGATCTCGCCGTCTACGGCATCGGCCTCGCCCGGCGCGAGCGGACGCTCCAGCGTCTGGAAACCCTCCTCGCCGAGTACCGCACGCAGCCCGCCACCTTCGCCTGTACGCTGGTCCCGCGCAAGGGGCCGGACGCGCCGCGCGCGGGGTGTAGGTAGCGTCCACGATGTGATCGATTCGAATCGCGGCGGGCCCGACCAAGTCGCGGATGTGCCTCGCGATCTGCGTGAACTCGTCCACCCAGTGGGGCTGATATGAGGTAACCACTACCGGGCAGGATTTTCTCGTGATGTCGAACTCCGGCATCGCGTCTGCCATGACGTCTAACGCCCCGCAAGCGGATGTTAGGTGTCTTGTTGTTTCTTACTTACGGTACGCCGGGGCCGGGCGCGCCCCCACACCTGGGCGACCGTCACGGTCGTGAAGACGGTGTCCGGATCGGCCAGATGCGCGCGGCAGGCAGCGAGCGCTGCCTCCAGCTCGTCCGGGGTGATCAGGCGCTTGTCAAGGAGCGTACCGCGGACGGACTCGACGGTGGCGGGCATGTAGTCGGTCATTGGGTCGCCGGACCGGACGCCGACCAGGAACGGCCGGTAGTGAACGTCCTCAAGGCCCGCATGTCGCACGAGTTGGTAAAGGCGCTGCGCGAGCCGCACGTCGGCGCCGACGCAAACAAAGGCCTGCTCGAGCGCCCACTTCAGGCGGTCCCAAGCTGGGTGCGGCGGGTAGCAGTTGAGGGTCGAGATGTCGGGCTCCTGGAAGGCGACGATTCCCCTGGGGCGTGTCAGCCGTATCATCTCCTGAAGGAGAGCTGCGGGCTCGCCCGCCGTGCTCGCCACGAAGCGCGCGTGGACCAAGTCGAAGCTGCCGCCCGGGAGTCCCGTGCGGTAGGCGTTGCCCAGTACGAACTCGACGTTGGCGTGGCCCTGCGCGCGCGTGCGAGCATGGTCGATGAAGACAGAGTCGGCGTCGAGGCCGACGACCCGTCCGGTCGGGCCCGCGCGGGCGCTCAGCAGGTCGGTTATGCCGCCGGGGCCGCAGCCGACGTCGAGGCACCGCCAGCCGGATCCGACGCCGATCTGGTCAAGCATGATCGCCGCGTCGAGGGCCATCGCCTCGCACTGGATGTGAAGCCTCTCGATCTCCCCGGCGCGCCGCTCTATCGGGTAGTGGCCGGATTGTGTCGTCGGCATCGGGGTGATATTACAGTGGCAAGGCACAGCCGCGCTCTGGCAAGATATCGATCCCCTGGATACCGCTAGGAACTCTTCGATCCCGCTCGCGGCTCCATAGCCGTGGCCGACAGCTCTATCAAAGGCCGGAGCATCGTCGTGAACTCCATCGGCACGACAAATTTGGTCGCTGGGCTGTTGCCCAAGGCTCGCAGCGCGTCCAGATACTGCAGGCTCATCGTCTTGCTGTCCACGGTCTGAGCCACCGAGAAGACTTTGTCAAGGGCCAGGGCGAAGCCTTCCGCTCGCAAGATAGCCGACTGGCGCTCACCCTCGGCTCGCAGTATCGCCGCGGCTTTGTCGCCTTCTGCGACATTGATCGTGGACTGCCGCTGGCCCTCCGATTCTGTGATGACCGCTCGGCGGTTGCGCTCCGCGCTCAACATCCGGTTCATTGCTTCCTGCACCTCTCTCGGCGGGATGATCTCCCGAATTTCCACCGTTGTGACCTTGCCACCCCAGCGCTCCGTCTGCTCGTCGAGCTTCACTCGCAGTACGTCGTTGATCTGATCGCGCTTGGACAGGACATCATCCAGCAGAATGTCGCCGATCACCGCGCGGAGCGTCGTCATGGCGATGCCCTGGAGCGCCCCTGGGAAGTTGCTCACCCTGATCACGCTGTGTAGCGGATCTGCGATGCGCCAGTAGATCAGGAAGTCGATATTGATGGGTGCGTTGTCCTTGGTGATCGTCGTCTGGCTGGGGACCTCGATGAATTGCTCGCGCAGGTCGACCCGCACGGGCCGGTCGACGAGCGGGATGAGGAAGACCAGCCCCGGGCCCCTCATCAGGTTCGGCCCGGTCCGGCCAAAGCGGAACACGACCAGTCGGTCGTACTCGTTGACGATTCGTACCGAAGCATGGACCAGCACGACGAGCAAAATGCCGACCACAACGAGCACCAGATAGGTTCCTATCATGACGTTCGTATCTCCATATTCTGGCTGGGCTTAGGCCAAGGGAGGGGACCGAGTCGTAAGTTGGTAGTAGTGGCGCGAGCGCAGCCGGATGCCGCCGGGCGGCGGCTCACGTCAGGCCCCGTTGACCGGAGCCGACGACTGCAACATCCGGCCTCCTCCACGAGGACGGTCGGCGGGCGTTGCGCCCTTGAGAATCTTGTCGGCGTAGCCTGCTCAGCCCTGACGACACGATGCTCAACCCGGTGATGTCGGCGACACCGTTGACAATCCCGATGACCGACCTGTCCCCAGCCCAGGCCGAACGTTTGCGCCAGGAGGCGGAGCGTCTTGGCCTCGCGCCGGAGGACCTCGCCAGGGCCGCGGTTGCGGACCTGCTGGGAACTCGGGACGAGGACTTCGAGGCAGCCGCCAAGCGAGTACTGCAGAAGAACGAGGAGTTGTACCGGCGCCTCGCCTGATGCGGTATCTCACGCTGGGGGAGGTTGACCCTCGCTACCCCTTCAGTTCCTTCTTCAGCTCGTTGAGAAAGCGCCAGTCGGTGCCCTGGGCGATGATCTTCGGCGGGCTCAACTTGATCATCCCGGCCTCGTGGAGGCGGAGGGCGTAGAAGCGCACCGTGTCCTCGGGGTCGTACTCGCGCCATTGCCCGTAGGGGATGTTCTTGAGTGCCTGAAGAGCGTAGTCGACGCGCTGGGTGAAGCCCTTGTCCACGAGGTACCGCGCCGCCCGCTCCGGCTCCAGCGCGCAGAGGCTGTTGGCTTTCAGGATTGCTCGCAGGGCCCGCTTGGTCGCCACCGGGTGCTTGCGGACGAACTCCCGGTTCCCGACCATCATGCAGCAGAAGTACTGGGACCACGGCCGATCGCGCGTACTGTTGACCACGACATGGCCGATCTTCCTGGCTCGCAGCTCCTGGGGCTCCGGGGGGAACCCGAGGAACGCATCGACCTTCCCTTCCGCGAAAAGCCGCATGGACTCCGCCGGTCGATGGGTGACCCAGTTGATGTCCCGTCGCGGGTCCAGGCCGACGTGCGCGGCCATGGTCGATAGGAACACGTGCTGGGCGGATCCGATCTCCAGCACGGCCACGGTCTTTCCTTTGAGGTCGCGAATCGTACGGACGCGGTCTGTCCCAAACAGCTCGAAGCAGCCGATATGGAGACCTCCCAGGATCACGATCGGATCCCCGGCCTCCACGCGAATGATGCTCGGCGCCACGAAGTGGTTGTTGATGTCGGCCTCGCCCGAGGCGAGCGCTTCAGTGATTCCGAGCGCGCCTGCCTTCTGGACGTACTGGACGTCGGTGAACCCCTCAGCCTGCAGCAACTCGCCGGCGACGTACTGCGGGGCCTGACAGACGCTGGGGATCTTGATCAGCCTGAGTCTCGCCGTCTCGGGCGGCGGCTCGGCAGCGACAGGCTCCGGCCGGAGTCCGTGGAGCCCCGCCGTGCCCGCCAGGGCCAGCCCACACACGAATTCGCGCCGGCTCAAGCTCTCTCGTCGGTCGCTCATGGAGACCTCCTCCGCCAGGATGGGAAGCGGTGGCATCGAGAATGGACCTCGATCGTACCCCCAATCAACCAGGGCAGTCAGAATTCCTGGGGGCGACGTCGAAGGGTTGCTGCCCTCTAAATCCTCCACCCCTCGATCTCTCGCGGTGCGCATAACGCACCGCTCAGCGGGCGGGGCAAGCAACGCGAGCCCCGGTCCGCTGAAGCGGGTTGTTGGGCGTTTTCTACGCCGGCGCAAGCTTAGCAACCCGAAGTTTCTTTCGACGCTGCTCAGCGTGCCAGAGGTCGTGCTGCGTTTGCTGATTGAGCCAACTCTCGGAGGACGTTCCAAAGGCAATGGAAAGACGGACCGCCATCTCGGGGCTGACTCCGGCACGGCCATTCAGAATGGCGGACAAGGTCTTGCGGCTTACTCCCAGAGCTTCTGCGGCCTGCGTAACGGTGAGGCCAAGTGGCTCAAGGCAAAGGGTCCTGATGATCTCGCCCGGATGAGGTGGATTGTGCATACGCATCGCTATTCCCTCAGTGATAGTCTTCGTAATCGACGGCATCAGCATCCTTACCGACGAACTTGAACGTAACCCGCCAGTTGCCGCTCACCGACACGGCCCACGTGCCCTTGCGGTCACCCCCGAGTGGATGAAGGCTCAGCCCTGGGAGTGCCATGTCTGGTGGCGAAGTGGCGGCGCTCAAGCGGCCCAAGATCAGGCGCAGCCGTTCGGCGTGTTGTGCCTGGACGCCGGCCTTTGGGCCGGTCTCGAAGAACTTGGCCAACCCCTTGTGCCTGAACCCACGGATCACCCGGACAAGTGTAACCCATAACGTTACGGCCCACAAGACGCCCAGCTCGAATTCGGCCCCGGGATACGCTGATCTGCGTATTCCCGCAAACACTGCGCGGCCGGTCGGGGTATTCCGATGGCGAAACGATCTCTCCTGCTGGCGTCGGGCTCCATGCTTTCAACGCCGTGCGGTCGATCAAGCGGCCCTGACGCGGCCGGGATAGGCTGCGGAATCGCGCAGCGTATGTTGGCGCAGCGCCACGCGGAAGCGGCTGAGCGTGTCACGGCGCGAACATCCGGTCGGCCGGGCTCCGCACGGCGGCCGGCCCACGGTTCAGGACGTGCGTGTAGATCATCGTCGTCGTCACGTCCCGGTGCCCCAGGAGTTCCTGTACGGTGCGGATGTCGTGGCCGTCCTCGAGCAGGTGAGTGGCGAACGAGTGCTGAAGGGTGTGGGAACCGCACGCTGGAGGACTGACTCGTGCAGGTGGTGGCGGCGCTGGCCGGTAAGCCGATCGCGGTAGATGCGCGTGGCGGGGAAGAGCCACTGCCACGGCCACTCGCGGCCGGCGTTTGGATACTTCCTGAGCAAGGCGGTCGGCAGCTCGACCCAGCCGGCGCCCAGAACCAAATCGCGGTCATGCTGCGCCCGGATCTCCTCGAGGTGCCAGAGGAGATCGGGCTTCACCATGGCCGGGAGCATGGTCACCCGGTCCTTGTCGCCCTTGCCGCCGCGGACGGCGATCTGGTTGGCGGCGAAGTCAACGTCTTGGACACGGAGCCGGCAGCACTCGAGCACCCGCAGACCCGCTCCGTATAGCAGGCAGGCCATGGGGCCGCCAAGTCGTCGCCGTAGCCGGCGGCTTCCGTGTCCTCAGAGCGAGCCCGATGGCGCTACCCGAGCGTAGTCCGCACAGCCCCCGTCGCGCTGGACGAGGTGGACGAGCACGCCGTGGAAGCTCTCGGGATGGATGAAGCCGATCAGGGCGCGGCGGGACCCCGGGCGGCCCACGGGGTCGATCAGCGCCCGCCCCGCCCGCGCCAGCGCCTCCAGCGCGCCGTCGATGTCGGTGACCTTGAGCGCCAGATGATGGAGCCCGGGGCCGCGCTTGGCGATGAAGCGGCCGATGGCCCCCTGATCCTGCCGCGTCGTGCCCGGTGCGCCGCGGGCCGCGCGGGCGCCCGTTCGCGGGTCGAACTCCTGCAGGAATTCCAGCTCCGAGTCGCCGACGGTGACGAAGGCCACCCGCAGCCCCCCGGCCGGCGCGGGCGGGCGCGTGTGATAGACCACCCCGTACTTGTCCGAGGTGAAGCTCTCGATGGCGACGTGCACCTCGAGGTCGGTCTGTGTGCTCTCCAGCGCGCAGCCCAGGCGGCGCGTGAAGACTTCGAGGGCGGCGTCGTTGTCGGCGCTGGCCACGCCGAGATGATCGATGCGCTCGACGGGGCCGCCGCCCCCGCGGTCGAGCGCCAGCGGCTCCGAGAGGTACGTGCGCACGCCGGCGGTCGCCTCGGGGGCTAGCAGGAGCCGCCGCCCGCCGCCCAGGCCGTCGCTCGCAGTCGCCTCGCCCAGCGCGATCCCCGCGACCGAGGCGGCGCCGGCGGCCGCGCGCAGATCCTCGACGCCGAGCGCGACGTGGTGGACGCCGGTCGCCGTGGCGCCCCCGACGAATGGATCGCCCGGGGCGAAGAGGGCCAGGGCGCTCGCCCCGATGGGCAGCACCGGAGCCCGGCGCTCGCCGCGACCGACGCGACAGTCCACGCGGGTGAGGTCGAAGTCGCGCTGGAGCCCGGCCGCCGCGGCCTCCACGTCGTTCACGATCAGCGCCACGTAGGTGAGGCTCTTGCCGATCATGGGCGCACCCGGGCGGTACAATACACGAAATGGCGCGAGCGTTTCGGCTGCCCGATCTGGGCGAAGGGCTTACCGAGGCCGAGATCATCAAGGTGCTCGTCCGCGAGGGCCAGGTCATCCAGGAGGACGCGCCGCTACTCGAGGTCGAGACGGACAAGGCCCAGGTGGAGATCCCGTCGCCCCTGAGCGGGCGCGTGGAGAAGATCCACGTGCAACCGGGGCAGACGGTCAGAGTCGGCGACGTGCTCGTCACGTTCGCCGACGACGGCGAGTCCGTGATGCTGGGGGGACGGGCTGCCCTCGGTAGCTCAGAGAGGCCACTTCGCCCCGAGGGCAGCCCGTCCCCTCAGCCTTCAGCGGGTCATCGGGCGGCGGCGAGCGTGGTGGCACCGACGAGCATCGGCCCCGTCCCGGCGACGCCGGCGACGCGACGGCTGGCCCGTGAGCTCGGCGTCGACCTGCGCAACGTGCGCGGCAGCGGGCCCAGCGGTCGCGTCACCGACGACGACGTTCGCGCCGCGGCCGGCAGCGCGCCCCCGACCGGTGCCCGCCGGGCGGCCGCCGCCGCGCCCGCGCCGTCGGCCGGCGGGCGCGAGGCGGAGCGCGTCGCCGCCAAGCCGCTGGCGCCGGCGGGACTCGAGGCGCCGCCGCTGCCCCGGTTCGAGCAGTGGGGCCCGATCGAGCGCCAGCCGCTCTCACATCTCCGGCGGACGATCGCCGAGCGCATGACCCTCTCGGCGGCGCTCATCCCCCACGTGACCCACTTCGACCGCGCCGACATCACCGACCTCGACGCGATCATCCAGCGCCACCTGGAGCCGGCCCGCGAGCGCGGCGTCACCCTCACGCTGACGAGCTTTCTGCTCAAGGCGGCGGCGCTCGCGCTGAAGGCCCATCCCCAGTTCAACGCGAGCCTCGACCCGGCCGCCGGCGAGGTGATCCTCAAGCGCTACTGCCACCTCGGCGTGGCGGTGGCGACCGAGCGCGGACTCATCGTCCCCGTCCTGCGCGACGTGGACCGCAAGCCCGTGCTCGAGCTGGCGCGCGCGCTGTCGGCCCTGGCCCAGCGCGTGCGCGACGGCAAGGCGACGCTGGAGGACCTGCGGGGCGGGACGTTCACCATCACCAACATCGGCGCCCTCGGCGGCACCGGCGCCATCCCCATCATCAACTACCCCGAGGTGGCGATCCTGGGCGTGGCGCGGGCCCGCCCGGAAGCGGTCGTGCGCGACGGCCAGATCGTCCCCCGCCTCATGCTCCCGCTCTCGGTGACGTTCGACCACCGGATCGCCGACGGCGCCGACGGAGCGCGCTTCGGCGCCGACATCGTGCGCCGCCTCGAGCATCCCGATCAGCTCCTGCTGGAGCTGTGAGCCGTGCGCGTCCTGGACGCGGTCGCCGTCATTCTGATCGCGCTCCTGCTCGGGGCGGGGGCGGCGCCGGGTGTGGCCGCCGACGTCTCGTGCCCGTCGGCCGCCGAGCCCGAGCCCCGCGTCGTCCACATTCCAGT
>DASYUQ010000073.1 GCA_036001065.1 Candidatus Methylomirabilota bacterium | reverse complement strand
GTCCTTCAATTGCGGTGCCAGCGAGAAGGATCAGTCTTTCGACTTCAACTTGGCAAGGAGATGCAGTATTTCCAAGTAGAGCCAGACGAGCGTTACCAGCAGCCCGAAGGCACCGTACCACTCCATGTATTTTGGCGCCCCCCGCTCTGCTCCCTCCTCAATGAAATCGAAGTCGAGCACGAGGTTCAGCGCGGCCAGGACGACGACAAAACCGCTGAACAGGATGCCCAGCAAACCGCTCGAGTGAATCAAGGGTATTGAGACGCCGAACAGGCCAACTGTGAAGCTCAGGAGATAAAGGATCGCGATGCCGCCGGTGGCGGCGACGACGCCAAGCTTGAAATTCTCGGTCGGGCGAATGAGCCCGGAACGGTAGGCGAGAAGGAGCGCGCCCAGGGTCCCAAAGGTCAAGAAGACAGCCTGGCTCACGATTCCCGGGTATTGGCGCTCGAATCCCAGGGAGATTGCGCCAAGCGCCAGGCCTTCCAAGACTGCATACACGGGTGTGGTAAATTCCGCCCAGGTCTGCTTGAAGACCGTAACCATCGCAACGATAAAGCCCCCGACGGCGCCAACGACCATCAGGCCCCAGAGCCGTGAGTCGCCGATGCCGAGGTTCCAGGTCCCGGTTGCCGTGAGGATCAGAATCAAAAGCGCCAGGGCCGTTTTGTTGACGGTTCCCCCGATCGTCATGGCGTCCTCGCGGGAGACACTCGGCACTCTGCTGAAGGTGTCGGCCTTCAGCGCAGGATTCGCTGAACGCAACGTGAGATGCTCTGCCATCTTGACCTCCGATCACGGCCTTGACGTCAATCGCCTTGTTATACCCCGATCACCAGGCTGCGCGTCATGAGGGGCAGGCTCACCGCCGCTTCTTCCCCTCCCGCAGATCGAGGGCGCCTGGCTGCCGGCGCGGGTCCTCGCCCTTGGGGAAGATCTGGGTCTTCTGGACCTTCTGGGTGCCGGTGGTGGGCAGGCGGTCGACGAAGAGGACCCAGCCGGGAGCCTTGAAGTAGGCCAGGCGCGCCAGACACCAGTCCTGTAAGAGCGAAGCCAGCGCACGGTCCGGCGCCAGGCCGGCCATCGGCACGACGCAGGCCATCACCTCTTCCGCGCGCACCTCGTCGGGCACGGCCAGCACCGCCACCTGCGCGACCGCCTCGTGAGCCTGCAGGCACGCCTCCACCTCGGCCGCGGCGATGTTCTCGCCCGAGCGCCGGATGATGTTCTTCCTACGGTCCACGAAGACGAGCATGCCGTCCGGCATCCGGCGCACGACGTCGCCGGTGTGGAACCAGCCGCCCCGCCAGGCCTCCTCGGTGGCCTCGGCGTTCTTGAGATAGCCGGAGAAGAAGCCGTGGCGCGGCCCTTCGGGCCCGTCCCAGCGCACGAGCAGCTCCCCCTCGCTCCCGCGCGAAACCTCATGGCCCCTGTCATCGACGACGCGAGCCTCGAGCCCGCCCTGGGGCCGGCCGAACGCGCGCGTGGTGACCTGGCGGGGCTCGTGGCTGTCGGCATAGATGCGGCCGGTCTCGGTCATCCCCCACACCTCGATCAGCGGAAAGCCGAAGCGCTTCTCGAACAGCGGATGGAGCTCGGGCTCCACGCCGGCGCCGATGGCGAGCTTCACCCGGTGCTGGCGCTCCTCGGGCGTCTCCGGCTGGTTCAGCAGGAGGGGCGGCATGACGCCGAGGTAGTGGATGATCGTCGCCTTCGCGCTCACCACGTCCTTCCACCACCGGCTCGGGCTGAAGCGCTCGGGCTGGGCCAGGCAGTTGGCGGTGAGAATGGCGGCGGTGGCCGTCACCGCCTGGGCGTTCATGTGGAAGAGCGGCAGCGGGTTGAGGATGCGCTCGCGGCCGTACTCGATGCGGAAGATTCCGCCGAGGTCGCGGTACCAGGCGCCCGCGTTGAGGTAATAGAAGTTGCTCAGGATGCAGCCCTTGGGCCGCCCGGTGGTGCCCGAGGTATAGAGGAGGCTCGTCTCGGTGTCGAGCCCGGGCGTGCCCGCCCGCGGCGCCGGCCCCGGCTTCGGGAGCGAAGACGGCAGGCGCTCGGCGTTCACCACCGGCAACGGCTTGGCGCGCTCGCGCGCGACGGCCTCCAGATCGGCCACGCGGCTGCCGATCACGACCGCCAGGTCGGCCTCCGAGTGCTCCATCTGGTAGAGCATCTCGTCGTGCCGGTAGTCGGGGTTGATGGGGACGATGCCGGCGCCGAGCGCGTTGAGCGCCAGGTAATGGAAGAAGAACTCGGGACGGTTCTCGAGCAGCAGCGCCACCCGGTGGCCGTGGCCGTAGCCGGCCGAGGCGTACCGCTCCCAGAGCGCCAGGACCGCCTGGCGGGTCTGCTCGTAGGTGAACTCGACGCCATCGGGGTGCCAGGCGCGCCCGGGAGCGGGCGGCGCGCAGAGGAATACGTTGTCGGGCGCGGCCGCGGCCGTCGCCATGAACGCCTCGAAGACGGTCTGCGCCATCAGGCTCACCTCAGTGCAAGGAGACCCCGCAGCACTATCGCGCGGGCGAGAGGGATGTCAAGACGGAGGACACCGATGAAGTTCCTGGTCACCCTGGACCGCGACGAGAAGGGCTGGGTCGTTGTCGAATGCCCGGCGCTCCCCGGTTGTGTCTCCCAGGGGCGGACGATCGATGAGGCGCTCCGCAACGTCCGTGAAGCCATCCTGGCGAGCCTCGAAACCCGCCGAGCCCAGGGCCTTCCCGTCGCTCTCGACGTCGTGGAAGTGGAGGTCGAGACTCCCGCGACGTGACCCGTCTGCCCGTCTGCTCTGGCCCCGGTCTGCTTCGCGCTCTGATCCGCAGGGCGGGTCTCACGGTCGAGGAGTTAGACCCTGGATGTCAAGACACCGGGCCGCTTGACACGCTGAGCGGCGCTGTCTAGAGTCCATCCACCTCGTCACAGTCGCAGCGCCAAGGAGCCCGCCGATGCCGGATGAGATCCTCGCTACTGTCATCAAGAGCTGGAAGCCGCGGTTCGTCAACAACGGCGTCGACATGAACGACTACCAGTGGACCGTGGAGCCCCTCGAGAAATGGGACCAGTGGTACGGGGCCTGGATGGGGCTCGGCCGCAAGCACGAGGCGCTGGCCGTGGAGGCGGAGCGGGCGGGTCAGGCGGTCACCGCCGGCGAGGCCTACTACCGCGCCGCTATCGCCTACCACTTCGCCGTCTTCTGCTGGATCCACGACCTCGACGAGTACGCCGCCGGTCACCGGAAGAGGGTCGAGTGCTACGGCAAGGCGCTGCCCACTCTCGACCCGCCCGGCCAGCGCGTCGAGTTCCCGCTGGAGGGCATCACGCTGCCGGCCTATCTCCGGAAGCCGCGCGGCGTGGCGCGCCCGCCGGTCGTCCTGTTCATCTCCGGTCTCGACTCCGCCAAGGAGGAGCACGCGACGTTCGAGCGTTTCTTCCTCCAGCGCGGCCTGGCCACGCTCTCGCTCGACGGTCCCGGGCAGGGGGAGACGTGGTACCGCATGAAGATGCGGGTGGACTTCGAGGTCACGGCCACCGCCGCCATCGACTGGCTGCTGGGCCGCGGCGACGTCGACGGCACGCGGGTCGGCATCTGCGGCGTCAGCTTGGGGGGGTACCTGGCCCCCCGCTGCGCGGCGTTCGAGCCACGCCTCAAGGCGGTGGCCTCCTGCGGCGGCCTGCACAGCCTGGGCGACCGCGACTTCCTCAACGAGCACCATCTCCGCCGCTTCTGCCACATCTGGGGCGCCAAGGACGAGGCGGAGGTGCGGCAGAAGGCCAGGGGCGCGACGCTCGACGGCCCTGCCAAGAACATCCGGGCGCCGCTTCTGATCGTGCACGGCGAGAAGGACAACCTGATCCCGCCCTCCGACCCCTACCGGACCTACGAGCAGGCGAGCGGTCCCAAGCGGTGGGTCTGCTACCCCGAGGGCAATCACGTCTGCAACAACATCATTTATAAATACCGGCCGCTGGTGGCGGACTTCATGGCCGAGCACCTGGCCTGATGGCGGTCGCCACCGAACTGCGGGCGAGAGGAGTCACGGCGATGACACGAGGACTGTCGCGGCGAGCATTCCTCAGGGCGGGGACGGCGGCGGGCGCGCTGGCGGCGCTGGCGCCGGTGGGCCGGGTGTATGCCCAGGCCGGCCGCAAGACGCTGGTCTACGGCAAGAACGAGGACATCGGCCAGCTCAACCCCTACTTCGTCAACCACGCGGTCTTCGAGACGCTCGACAACAACATCCTGGAGCCGCTGGTTCGGTTCGATTACGACAAGCGCGGATTCGAGCCGGTGCTGGCCGAATCGTGGAGCGTCGAGGACAAGGGCCGGACCTGGGTCTTCCGCCTCCGCGACCATGTCCGGTTCCACGACGGCTCGCCCTTCACGGCCGAGGACGTCAAGTTCAGCTTCGAGAGCATCCTCAAGGAGAAGACGGCCTTCCGGCAGAAGCCCCTGGTGGTGATGATCGATAAGGTCACCGTGCGCGACAAGCGCACGGTGGCCATGGACTGCGGCAACCCGGTGCCGGGGCTGCTGTCCTACATCCAGTCGCGACCGGCCGTCATGAGCCGGACACTCGCCGAGAAGGTCGGATTCGACGAGGCCCACAAGAAGATGAACGGCACCGGCCCGTACCGGTTCGCCGAGTACGCGCGCGACGAGCGCCTGGTGATGGAGAAGAACCCCGACTACTGGGGCGAGAAGGCGAAGATCGACCGGATCGTCTACCGGCCCATCCCCGACTCCACGGCGCGGGTGACGGCGCTCCGCGCCGGCCAGGTGGACGCCATCGCCCAGGTACCGCCCTTCGACGTCGCCAAACTCGAGGGGAGCCCCGACGTCCGCCTCCACGCCGTGCGGGCCGCCCGCATCCACTTCCTGTTCATGAATCCCATCGTGCCCCCGCTCCAGAAGAAGCAGGTGCGCCAGGCCATTCACCACGCGATCGACATGGACACGATCATCAAGACGGTGCTGGAGGGGCGCGCCTATCGGCTCAGCCAGCTGGCGGGGCCGACCCAGGTGGTCAGCTACGACCCCGATCTCAAGCCGCTGCCCTACGACCCCGAGCGGGCCCGGAAGCTCCTGGCCGAGGCGGGCTACGCCGGCGGCGTGGACATCGACTTCTACGACTACGCCTCCTACAGCGAATACCGGCCGATGGCCCAGGCCGTTGCCGAGCAGCTCCGCAAGGTGGGCGTGCGCCTCAATCTCAAGCCCACCGAGTCCGGGGTGTTCCGGCGGATGTGGTTCAACAGCGAGATGCCGATGTTCTTCATCTCGTGGGGCAACCAGGCCGAGGACGTCTCGGGGTTCATCCAGGCCTACTTCCGCTCCGGCCGCGACCCGCGCTCGAAGTACAAGAACCCCGAGGTGGACGCGCTCTTCGACCAGCAGGAGGTCGAGCCCGACCCCAGGAAGCGCCACGCCCTCAACCGCCAGCTCATGCGGCTGCTGCAGGATGACAGCCCGGCGGTGCCCCTCTACAACCCGCAGTACACGATCGGCGCCCGCAAGCACGTGCTGATCCCGCCCGGCATCCCGACCGGCGGCGAGTTCGTCTGGTTCTGGAAGATGGACATGGTCTAGGGTCCCCGCCGCAATGCGGAGTCAGCTGTCCGAGCGCCGGCTCCGCCGGCGCAATCCTGCGCTGTGGGGAGGAATTGGAGGGGGCGTCGCGCCCCCTCCAATGTCCAGGTGACCCGCTTCCTGGCAACACGGATCGGGGCCGGTCTCCTCAACGTGGCCTTGATCACGCTGCTCATCTTCGTCCTGTTGCACCTGGCCCCCGGCGACCCGGTCGACCAGCTGGTGCCGTCGGACGCCGGCCCCCAGCTGCGCGCGGAAGCCCGCCGGCAATGGGGGCTCGACCGGCCGCTGGCCCTCCAGTTCCTCGCTTACGTCGGCAACGTCGTCCGCGGTGACCTCGGCCGGTCGCTCTACTTCGAGGAGCCGGTCGCCAGGCTGATCCTGGCCCGGGCTCCGGCCACGCTCGAGCTGGGCGGCCTCGCCCTCCTCTTCGTCGTCTCGACGTCCCTGCTGCTCGGCGTCGTCGCCGGCGCCCGCGCCCACAGCCTGCTCGACCAGGCGTTGATGGCGCTGGCCGTTTGCGGCGTCGCCATGCCGGCCTTCTGGTTCGCGCTGCTCCTGATCCTGGTCGTCGGAGGCGCGTTTCAGCTCCTGCCGGTGGCGGGCCGGATCTCGGAAAGCGTGGCGCTCACGCCCATCACCGGCCTGCATCTTCTCGACAGCGTCCTGACGCTGAACATGACCGCGTTCTGGGACGCGATCAGGCACCTGATCCTGCCCGCGCTCGCGCTCTCCGGCCCCGGCATCGCCTTTCAGAGCCGGCTCATGCGCTCCAACCTCCTGGAGGTCATGCAGCAGGACTACGTGCGGACGGCGCGGGCCAAGGGGCTGCGCGAGGTGGCGGTGGTCGCGCGGCACGCCGTGTGGAACGCGCTCCTGCCGGTGCTCGCGGCCTGGAGCCTCCTCTTCGTGTTCCTGCTCTCGGGCTCCGTGATCATCGAGACGATCTTCGCCTGGCCGGGGATCGGCCGGCTGGCCGTTCAGGCCGTGGGCAACCGCGACTATCCGCTCGTCCAGGGCGTCGTGCTCGTCTTCATCGTGCTGGTCGTCGCCGTCAATGTGGCCGCCGACGTCCTGTCGGCCTGGATCGATCCGCGTGTCCGCTTTGACTGACGCCGACGCTGTCGCCACGGCGCCGTGGCCGGCGGTCGTCCCCGACCGGCGGCCGGCCTGGTACCTGCGCCCGGGACGTCTGCGCTGCGCGGTGGGCGGCACCCTGGTCGTCGTGGTCTTGCTGGCCGCGGCGCTGGCCCCGCTGCTGGCGCCGGCGCCGCCCCAGGCCCAGGACCTCCTGCGACGGCTCACGCCGCCGGCCTGGCTGGCCGGGGGCAGCGCGGCCAACCTCCTCGGCACCGACCACCTCGGCCGCGACATCCTGAGCCGCGTGCTGCACGGCGCCCGGGTCTCGGTGCTGGTCGGCCTCACCGCGCTCCTGGTCTCCGGGCTGATCGGCACGGCCCTCGGGCTCCTGGCCGGCTTCTACGGGGCCAAAGTCGATCTGGTGATCATGAAGCTGGTCGAGATCTTCCTGACCATCCCGTTCGTGCTGCTGGCTCTCGTCGTCATGGCCCTGTTCGGCCAGAGCCTGGCGATCCTGATCGTCGTGATCTGCCTGAACCGGTGGATCCACTACTGCCGGGTGATCCGCAGCGAGGTGCTGTCCCTGCGCGAGCGGGACTTCGTGGCCGGGGCCCGGGCCCTCGGCGTGTCCACCGCGCGCATCCTCACGCGCCATATCCTGCCCAACACCGTCGCGTCCCTCAGCGTGATCAGCACCTTCTCGCTGGCGACCATCATCCTGATCGAGGCGTCGCTGTCGTTCCTCGGGCTCGGCGTGCCGCCCACCATCCCCACCTGGGGCTCGATGCTGAACGAGTCACGCCCCTACATGAACCCCGCGTGGTGGACGTCGATCTTCCCCGGGCTCGCCATCTTCCTGACCGTGCTGGGAGTGAACCTCCTCGGCGACGGCGTCCGCGACGCCTACGACCCGCGCCTGCGCCGGGGGGCGTAACTGCGGGGGCTTTCAGAGGTGGCGGGCGCCGCAGAGGCGCTCAGGAGCTTCGCGGAAGACAACGAAGAACGGCAGGTAACGACGAGTATTCTGCCGCCGTCATGGCAACAGGTCGAGCGCCCGTGTAAGACGCGGACCGACACGGATCGCGGCGAAGTCGCGGCGATCCGTGGTTAGCACTCGGTAGATGTGCCGTCGCTCAGCTACAGCCACGACTGTACCATCGACCAGCCCCAGGTTGAGCTTCCCGAATCTGGCGTCGAGTTCGAGGGCACGGACGATGTCGGATGGTAACGGCAGCTCATATTCGTACCGCGTCGCCGGATCAAAAATCTCAGCGATGAGCTTCCGCATAGCGACCCTGTTATCCCGGAGAAAGTAGTCCACCTCAGCAAGAACGAGTCCGGGCACAATAACCAGGCTCGCGGACGTCAGGATCTTCTCGTACTCAGGAAAACTCGGTTTGCCGTCTCTCGTGCTGGCGAGTCCGCGGAGGAGTCCGCCGGTGTCTGCGACGATCGGCGGGCTCAAGCCTCGAGATCTCGGAAGAGTTCAGATTCATCGCCGAGTTTGTTGTCCGTCGACTCGAAGAGGCGTGTAGAGGGCGGCCGGCGGCCGGTGTAGTAGCGAGAAGCTACCACCCGCAGCCCCTTGCGAATGAGGGCCGAGGCGGAGTGGCCCGCCGCTCGGGCTCTCTGCAAAGCTCGGACATCCTCCTCTTCGAGTCGAACCGTCGTCGAAATCAGACGCGCCATACACTCACCATACGTGAGCTAATGCCCAAACGCAACCCGTTCGCTGGTACGCCAGGACCGAGGCAGGATGAGAAGCGCCATGACCGCGGGGACGTGCATGAACGCTATCCGTCTCCCGCCTCGGCACCGACTCACTAAGCTCCTCAACGGCTGTTCGCTCCACTTGTGCGCCGAACGTCCAGGCTGAGCGGCCGGCGTCGCGGCGGCCCGCTCTAGCCTGCTGTTAGACCGCCCGTTACGACGGCAGATCCTCGAGTCGAACGCCACGACCGCTCCTCAGTGCTTCTCGGGCCGCCGCTACTCGCCGCAGGAACTCAGGATGGTGCTCCAACCGATAGTCGAGCCAGTCGTCCTCGCTCTCGAAGCCGATCAGCACGCCAGCCGGCTTCCCGTGCCGGGTGATGAGGATTTCCTCGGATTCAGCCAGGCGCAGGAATCGCGACAGGTCGTCCTTGACCTCAGCCAGCGCCGCCTGGCGCACCCGGCGTCCCGTGCTCGGCGAGCCAGCCGGCCGCTTCGGCCTTCGTGACGATCGCGAGGACCGCGACGGCTTGACGCGTGACGTCATAAAATACCCTCACTTCCCCCACCCGGAGCCGATACTGCGGCTGGCGCAAGCCCCTCAGGCGTTTGATCCGGCTCTTGCTTACCCGGGTGGGCTCGTGCCGCAAGTGCCGTTCGAGGGCGTCTCGCACTTCGGCCCGGCGGTAGGCCGGCAGTGACCTGTAGGACCTAGCCGCCTCGGGAGCGAGGACGACCTCGTACCGCATTCTGGCCATAGTATAGCCAGATTCGACACAGCCTCAAAGCCGACCGCTG
>DASYUQ010000072.1 GCA_036001065.1 Candidatus Methylomirabilota bacterium | reverse complement strand
GTGAAGGCGGCCAGAGCGCCGCAGCCGATGCCGAGCAGGTAGAGGGTGCAGAACACCTTGCCGCTCAGCGGCAGGCGCGAAAGGTAGATGCCGTTCATCGGTTGGGCCTCCCTTCCAGCGGCCAGCCCGGCATTCTAGAAGTTGACCACGAACTGCAACGTCACCTGGTGGCTATCCCGGTCCGAGTCCACGATGGGCACGCCCGGCTTGGCATCGGAGAACACCGGCTTGTTGGAGTGGTTCAGCCGGTACTCGAGCCGCAGATCGACCCAGTCCAACGGATGCCGCGTGCGCGCGTAGGTCACGCCCAGCGGCCGGAGATCGGGGATGAGCCTCGAGAGATGGACGATCGGCGCGATGGTGAACGAGTGCAGCACCTGCTCGACGCCGGTGCGTGCCCCGTCCTGGTCGTCGAAGAACCCGTACCGGAACGAGAGGCCGAGCCACCGGGTGAGATCGTAGTGAGCGAGGGCGTAGAGGCCGAGCCAGTTGACGCTCTTGTTGCTCGCGGCCCCAGCCGCGATCGGCGTCCCCCGCCGGCGAAAGGACACGGCGGACTCGCCGCCGTACACGAGCTCGCCGGCCAGCAGCAGTCTCGGGAGAGGAGACCACGTCACGTCGAAGTCGAGGATCCACCGCTCACTCTTGGTGTCGTCGTCCTGCTCCGGGCCCCACCACCCGCCGAGACCGAAGTTCAGCAACCGCGCGCCGTACAGCGGGGTGAAGCCGACGCGGCCGCCGAAGCTCTTGTCGCGGTTGTTGTCTTCCAGCGGGTCTTCGGTCGTCTCGTTCTCCCAGCGGTTGACGACCCAGGCGGTGGCGTCGAGCCAGGGCGCGAACTGGTAGGCCACCTGAAAGCCCGTCATGCTCATCGGCCGCCCGAAGCGGTTCACCTCGGACGTCGTCGCCGTCAGGTTCAAGGCGGCGTCGTGGCGCTCGTAGCCGAACGGAGTGTCGAAACGTCCGAAGGAGAGCGCCAGACCGTTACCCAGGGGTGCGATCCCGGTGATGTTGAAGCGGTGCAAGCTGATCTCGGTCTCGATCGCCTCCGCGCCGAACCGCTCAATGCAGACACCGCCGCCGCCAGGACAGCCGAAGCCTGACGGATCGGCTCCGGGAGGCTGGTCGAAGCCGTGGCTGTGCCGGTGGGCGTGGCGCTCCACCTCGATGCTGGCGCCGGCCGAGAGCCAGGGCGAGAACGTCTTGAAGGCGCCGATCGCGAACTGGTCGAATCTGAAGTCGAGGCTGCGGGGCTCCGAGCTGACCGGAGCGTTCCCGGCGAACTCCGGCACCATCTGGATGTGCGAGTTGTAGTTCGCCGAGCCCACGAAGAATCCCGAGATGCGCACTCCGCCGAGCTCGGGCTTGGGCAGCCCCAGCGTCTCCAGCGGATGCTCCCGCTCGAGCTGGATCTCACGCTCGCCGGGGCGAGGGGCCACGGCCGGCGGCGCCTGGGCCGTGACGGGGAGGGCCGCGGGGAGTGGCGGCAACGGGGGCGCGACAGGCACGGCCGCGGGCGACGGGTCGGGGACCGAGCGCTGCTGCGACTGCTCGAGCCGGCGCAGGCGCTCCTGCAGCCGGCCGACCTCCTGCTTCAGGATCTCGAGCTCGGATGGGGACACGCTTTGCTCGGCCAGTGCCGATGACGGCCCGAGCCACGCGAGCGCCAAGCTGCCAACGATAGAGAGACGCCTGAATGCGCGCATCTTCGCCTCCTGATGCGTTTTGGATGACACGAAGCGCCGTCATCGCCGACGGTGAGATCGACGGCTCTCCGCCACACGGGAAGACGGAGGCCGGCGTCGGGGACGGCGACGGGAACGAGCGGTCTAGGAGGCGGTGACGGGCGGGGCCCGAGCGGAGGCGGCGGCGAGGACGACGACCGGGAGGTTCGGCGGCGCCGGTCGCGTGAGCGGCACCGACGCCATCGCCGTGACGACGGTGACGGCGGCGGCCGGCGTCGCGTGCTGGCGCTCGGCGGCGGTGGCGAACGGACAATCGGTTTGCGGCTGGTGCGGGTCGAAGAGGTGATGGACCAGGTGCGGCGCGAGCCCGACGACGTAGACGACGAACAGCGCTCCGGTGAGTAACCCCACGACCGCCGGCAGGCGGAGACGCCCAGCCATCATGGCGGTGAGCATACCGCAATTGCCGTCCGTCCACGTGTGATATGGTTCGGGGCCATGAGTGTTCTGGTCACCGGTGCCTTCGGCTGCATCGGTGCGTGGGTCGTGCGCGGGCTTCTGGCCGAGGGCGAGCGCCCCGTCGTCTTCGACCTGGGCGACGATCCGTGGCGCCTGCGGATGATCGTCGGTCCCGACGTCGCCGGTCGCATCACCCTCGAGCGGGGCGACATTGCCGATCGTGAGCGGGTGGCCGCGGTCGTCCGCGACCACGGGATCAGGCGGATCATTCATCTCGCCGCCTGGCAGATCCCCCTCTGCCGCCAGGACCCCTCGCGGGGGGCGCTGATCAACGTCGTCGGCACCGCGAACGTCTTCGAGGCGGCGCGCACCGGCGGCGGTCGGATCGAGCGGATCGTCTACGCCTCGTCGGCGGCCGTCTTCGGACCGCCCAGCCTCTACCCGCCGGGGCCGATCAAGGACGACGCGCCTCCGCACCCGGCGACGCATTACGGTATCTACAAGGTCGCCAACGGGGAGACGGCGCGCATCTACTGGGAGGAGCACAAGATCCCGTCGATGGGGTTCCGCCCCCTGTCGGTCTATGGTCCCGGGCGCGACTTCGGGCTGACCGCCGACCCCACGCTGGCCATGAAGGCGGCCGTGCTGGGCCGGCCGTTTCAGATCCGCTGGGGCGGCCGCACGGATCTCGTCTACACCGAGGACGTGGCGCGGGCCTTCATCGCCGCATCGCGCTCGGACCTCGCCGGCGCGCGCGTCTACAACCTGCACGGCTCGTCGGCCGCCGTCGCCGACGTGGTCCGGCTGATCACCGAGGCGTGGCCCCGGGCGAAGGGCTCGATCACCCACGTCGAGCAGCCGATCCCCTTCCCCGACGCGCTCGACGACGCGCGCTACCAGCGCGACCTGGGGCCGGCGCCGCCCACGGCGCTCGAGGTGAGCGTGGGGTGGACGCTGGAGGAGTTCGCACGGCTGCAGAAGGAGGACCGGCTGGACGCGCGGGAGCTGCCGTGACGCCGTACCGGGTCCGGCTGGCCACCGCGGCGGACGCCGAGGCGATCGGCCGCATCTACAACCAGGGCATCGAGGACCGGGTGGCCACCCTGGAAACGGGATCGCGCACGCCGGAGGAGCGCCGCCAGTGGCTCGCCAACCGTAGTCCCCGCCATCCGGTGATCGTCGTCGAAAACGAGCGCGACGAGGTCGTCGGCTGGGGGAGCCTCAACGCCTTCAACTCGCGCGAGGCTTACCGGTTCGTCGCCGACTTCTCCGTGTACGTGGAGCGCTCGTATCGCGGCAAGGGCGTGGGCAGCGCGCTCCTGTGCCGCCTGATCGAGCTGGGCCGCGAGCACGGCTTCCACAAGCTGGTGCTGTCGGCGTTCCCCACCAACGCGGGCGGCATGGCGCTCTACGAGAAGTTCGGGTTCCGGACCGTCGGCGTCTACAAAGAGCAGGGGATGCTGGACGGACGATGGGTGGACACCGTCGTCATGGAGAAGCTCCTGTAGGCTTCCCGCTCGCCGTCGCTACGTCCCCCTGAGGCTCCACAGGGCGATCACGCCGATGATCATGCTGACGCCGCCGGCCACCGCCTGGATAGCCACATGGGCCATCCGCGAACGGCCGGCTGTGGCGACGAACGGGAGCCCGATGAGCCCGCTGAGCGCCAGCATCCCGCCCGTCGAGCCGATCCCGAAGACGAGGACGTAGAAGAGCGCGGCCACCGGTGACGGGATCGTGGCCACGATCAGCAGCATGAGCGCCGCACTGCCGGCCAGGCCGTGCAACACCCCCACCAGCAGAGGCCATCTCCCCATACGCAGCAGGTGAATGTGCCCGTGAGCATCTTGGGCGCCGACGTGGACATGGACATGGCTGTGCGAGTCACCGTCGTGCGAGTGCTCGTGCTGGTGGAGATGCACGTCACTCAGGGATCGGAGGAGGACGTGCCCACCGAGCAGGATCAGGACCAGCGCCACCACCGTCTCGATCGCCTTCTCGACTTGAGGCGGGATGGTCACCTTGAAGGTGATCACGGCCAGGCTGGCGATGAGCAGGGCGGAGGTGTGTCCGATGCCCCAGAACGTCCCCAGCAGGCACGAGCGCAACACGCTCCGTTGCTGACTCACGAAGGTCGACACCGCAGCCACGTGATCGGGCTCCATGGCGTGGCGGATTCCCATGAGGAATCCCACGCCCAGGACCGCGGTCAGCGAGTAGTCCATCGTCAGATCCGAATCGGGAGGACCCCGATGGTCACGAGGGCCTGCACGGCGATCGCGACGCCCAGCAGCGTGATGATGGCCGAGGAGGCCAGCGGCAGCCATCGGGTGATCAGGGGGCCGTCCTCATGGAACCGGGACATCAGGCGTCGAGCATAGACCATCAGGATGCCGATGGCGACCAGCACGACGGCCAGCCCCACGCTGAACGCCACGATCAGGAGGAGACCGAACCCCACTCGGCGCAGCGAGAGCGCGCTCAGCAAGACGACGAGCGCGGCGGGGCAGGGAATGATCCCGCCGGTCGCCCCCAGGGCGACGAGCTCCCGGAGAGACACGGTCGTGCCCGCTTCGGGGTGCCGGTGCCCGGACTCCGGCGCGTGGTGGTGATGGTGGTCGTGACCATGCCTGGACGAGGCGCCATACCGGCGGAGGAAGAGGAAAAACCCGAGGCCGGCGATGGTGAAACCGGACCCCACCCCGAGCCAGGGGTAGAGCCGCTCCGGCAGCACGTATTGCGACGCGTAGAAGGTCACCCCGCCGAGCAGGTACACCCCGGCCGTGTGCGACGCCGTCACGACGAGGCCGAGGACGACGGCGTGCCAGGCGGTTCCGCGCGAGCCGACGAGGTAGGCGGCGACGACCGTCTTGCCGTGACCGGGCTCCAACGCGTGAAAGGCCCCCAGGACCGCCGCGACCGCCAGGGCCATCGCCACAACCCCGAACCCTAACTGCTTCGTGGCGATGAGGTCGGTGAACGCGTCCCGCGGCGTCGCTTGGGTGTTCGGCCGGAGCCCGAGCGGGTCGACGGATCGGGCCATCTCCGGGGGGCTCGCCGACTGTGGTGGCGTCCCCGGCCCCGCGCCGGGAGAAGCGGGGCCGGGCGTCTCTGCCCTCGTGAGCGGCGGCGCCGACGCCCTGGTGAAGACGACCCGCGCCTCGAGATCCTGGGGCGGGCTGTTGAGAAGGTCGGTCGGGTAGTCGGCCAGCTGCTGGCTCCGGTCCTGGTCGGGTACGGAGCTGCTCAGCAAGGAAATCCCGGGGGCCCCGACCGCGATGATCTCCTTCCAGCCGGCCCGGCCGGGAAAGTTGTCGTCCCGGTAACGCAACGTGGTCGGGCCGGTGGCGGGCGAATCGGCCAGCCGGGCGCGGTAGAGGACGCCCAGCTTCATCGTCGGCAAACCGCCGGCCCCGGGCGGGAAGATCACGTCCGTTGACGCGGTCTCGAGCCGGAGCCGCCGGCCGTCGAGCGTGAGCCGGAGCCCCTCCTTGAGCGTCTCCGCCTTTCGGGTCAGGTAGGGTCGCAGGCTCGCGTGGCCCGCTTCGGGAACGATCCCCGTCTCCTGGATTTCCTGGAACGTCGGGATCTCCGCCATGTCGATGAGGTAGCGCAGCTCGATGTCGTCCGGTTCGAGGCGGATCCCCGCGTACTGGCTGATGCTGAAGTTTCCCAGCGGGTGGGCGAAGCCCGGACCGGGGACGCCGAGGGTGGCGGCAATCACGACGGCGGCCAGCGCGAGCGCCGACGACAGCGGGTTACCGGCCACCGCCGACCCCGAGCTCCTTGAGCGTGCGCTCGGCCACTTCCGCCTGGAGGACGTGAAAATGAGGGTTGGTCGACAGAGCCCGACGCAGATATTCCCTGGCCTTCTCGGTATCTCCCAGACCCCGATGGATCATGCCGGCGTGGAAGAACAGCCGGGCGTCCCGCGTCCCCAGTCGCAGAGCGTCGGCCATCGCCGCGCGCGCTTCAGCAAGCTTGCCGTTCTTGTAGAGGGCCCAGGCCAGCACATCGTGGGTGTAGATATCGCGTCTGACCTCCAGCTCCTTTTGGGCCAGGTCGAGCGCCTCCTTGAGCATGATATCGTGATCGGCGTAGAAGAGCGCGAGTTCCCGGTTGTAGATCGTCTTGTTGACCGTGTTCAGGTAGCCGATGTATTCGACGAGCTGGTACTGCCTCTTGGCGTCGCCCGCGCGGCCGATCCTCGTGTAGACGTCGCCCAGGGCGGCGGCGTACTCGGGCAGCGGGATGACGTCGAGGGCCTTGTGGTAGAGCTCGATCGCGTCCTGATACTTCTGCTGGACCGCCCGCACCTTCCCCAGCCCGGCCAGGGCGCGGTGATAGCGGGGATACGTGGTGAGGGCCTCCTGGTAGGCGGCGTCGGCCTTCGCCACCTCTCCCATCTGGAAGAACAGCTCGCCCAGCTGCACCCGGCTCCAGGCGACGTTCTCCGGCGGGGCGTTGCCCTCGATGGCGGTTGCCACCGCTCTCCGCATGTGCTCGACCGCGCCGGGGGGATCGCCCCGCAGGAACTGCAGATACGAGAGACGGCTCGAGGGGTGGAGCGGTCCGCTGAGCGCGAGCATCTTCGAGTACGCCAGGGAGGCCTTCTCGTACTCACCCATCTCGAGGTGGGCGTCGCCCACGACGGCCTGGGGGGACCGATCGCCGGAGCCGAGCGCGAGCGCCTTCTGAGCGGAGGTCAGGGCGTCCGCGAACCGGTGCTGGGCCAGCTGCACGACGGCCAGCGATGTCGTGGCGCTCGTGGCCGTCGGGCCGGCCGGGAGCAGCTCAAGTGACTTCTTGAGCGCCTTCTCGGCCAGCTCGTAGTAGGTGATGTCGCCCGTTTCCCGCGCCTTCTGGAGGTAGGCGGCCCCGAGCTTGTTGTAGCTGAAGAAGTCCGCGGAGTCCCTGGCGACGCGGGACTGGAAGAACTTGATGAGCTGATCGGTCGCCTGGGGCTGAGCGGGAAGGTCGCTGGCCGCCCCGAGCGAGAGGAGAAGGGAGATGGCGAGAAGAACAACGCGTGCTGCCGCCATCTCCCTCCCCCTGATCAACTCACCGCTCTCTTTTCGCCTGACCGCGGCCGCGCCCTACGTCGGGTCGTTCGGCGTGGTCGGGTAGCCGACCGTGCCGGGAGCCGGCGTCGTGTTCCCGGGCAGGGGGTGCGCCTCCCCGAAGAATGGGAAGTCAGTGAGCAGCGGCCGGTCTTGTCCGCTGTTGGCCAGATTCGGCACGTCGGCGTCGGGCTCGATGAAATCGGTCCCCTGAAGGACCGCCAGGACCCGCCGGTCGGGGCAGTTCGGCAGCACAGTGCAATTCAGGGCGCCCGGCCGCAGCGGGCCGCTGCCTGGCACCCCGCTCCCAGGCGGGAAGTTCACGTCGGCGAGCTGGCGGGCCAGCCTCAGAAGGATGTCGGTCACGTCATCGTCCAGCCGCCGGCCGTTCTGCAGCCCGTTCGCCGCGACGACGAGGTCACCGGGCGGCAGGATGTTGAGGTTGATCCGCAGCACATCGGGGAAGATGACGTGGCGGATCAGGTTCCGATTGGTATTGGGCAAGCCGGCCAGGCCGGGCAACAGTGGGGCGCCGCTCGGAAGGGTTGCCACGCCGAGGGCGGTGAGGACGGCTGCTCGCGCGGCGATCGTGTTGCCGGTCCCGTCATTGTCCATGGTCGTCAAGGCGTCCGGGATGAAGCGGCTGAAGCCAGGAGCCTCGGGGGGGACGGAGAAGTTGTTCAGGTCGGCCAGGTCGTCCTCGGGAACGCTCCGGTTGTATCGGTCTCGCTGCGCGGCGGGAATGAAGACGGTCTTGATGAGCGTCTGTCCCATCCGCTGAATCTGCACGAACGGTCCCTCGTTTTCGGGCCCACTCCTTCTGGACAGCTCGGTTTCCTTCTGCCGGCTGGTCGTGCCCCAGAATCCGATCGTCGTGTTGTTCCCGAGGTAGGTCCCCGT
>DASYUQ010000071.1 GCA_036001065.1 Candidatus Methylomirabilota bacterium | reverse complement strand
GTGATGGCCAGCGTCGCGTCGGCCACTAGTGTTCCGTCCTTGAAGTCATGTCAAGAACCCGCCACGCGGGGCCGGGGCCGGCGGGCGCGTGCGGCAGGGGTCGACGGGATCCGTTCCCGCCCGCTGGCAACGGACCCCGCGCCCCCAGGGGGAGCCCAGCCGCAACGAGGCGGACGCGTGCCGCGTGGTCCCGCGATCCCTGCCGCGCGCGCCGCGTCGGCCCCGCCGGCAGCGGCGCGAGCGCGGCGATCGTTAACATGACGTCCCAGACTGAACACTAGTGCCGTTCCAACTTGTTGATACTAAATCTGTCCACGAACGACGTACATGGTGCCTTCCTAGGCGCGAATAGCTGGAACGGCACTAGGGGCGCTCGCCCACGCCGGTCATGTAGAGGCCGATCTCGTCGAGGTCGGCCTGATTCGCCGGCCGCTCGTGGACGATGCGGCCGCGGTACATGACCAGGACCCGGTCGGACAGCGCGAGCACCTCGTCGAGGTGCTCGGAGATCAAGAGCACCGCGACGCCCCGCCCGCGGAGCTCGAGCAGGATGCGGTGCACGGCCTCCGTCGACGCGACGTCGAGGCCGGCCGTCGGATGCAGCGCGACCAGCACCTTCGGCTCGTGCGCAGCCTCCCGCGCAACGAGCAGCCGCTGCTGGTTGCCGCCGGAGAGCGCGCGCACGGGCGTGTCGAGCGACGCCTGGATCTGGAACGCGTCGACCAGGCGCCGGGCATGCGCGCGCGCGGCCGATCGCCGCAGCACGCCACCGCGCGAGACCGGCGGTCGCGCGTAGCAGCTCAGGATGGCGTTCTCGACCACGTCGAAGGGCGGGACCAGGCCCTGCCGCTGGCGGTCCTCGGGAATGAACGCGAGGCCGCGCTCGCGGCGGGCGCGCGCCGGCCGCGTCGTGACGTCGTCAGCGTCGAGCCACACGCGCCCACGGAGCGGCGACCGGATGCCGGCGATCGCTTCGGCCAGCTCCGCCTGCCCATTGCCGGCCACACCGGCGACGCCGACGATCTCGCCCCCGTGGACGGCCAGCGAGGCGCCGTTCACCGCGAGATGGCCGCGCTCACCCCGCGCCGCCACGTCGTCGACGCGCAGCCGCACCGGGCCCCGCGTCACCGCCGCGCGCGGCCGTGACGGGATCTCGCGCCCGACCATCAGCGTCGCCAGCTTCGCTGGCGTCGCGTCCGCGCATGGCATGGCGCCGGCCACGCGGCCGTGGCGCAGCACGACGATCCGGGTGGCGATGCGCAGCACCTCGTCGAGCTTGTGGCTGATGAAGACCACCGCCCGCTCCTCGCCCACGATGCGCCGGATGCCGGCGAAGAGCGTGTCGACCTCCTGTGGCGCCAGCACCGAGGTCGGCTCGTCGAAGATCAGCACGCGCGAGCCGCGGTAGAGGACCTTGAGGATCTCGACGCGCTGGCGCTCGCCGACCGAGAGGTCGCCGACGTAGGCCCGCGGGTCGAGGGCGATCTCGTGCCGGGCCCCGAGCGCTCGGACTTGCTCGATCACCTGCCCGGGGCTGAGGCGGAAGCGCGGGCTGCGGCTGCCCAGGAGCACGTTCTCGGCGACGGTGAAGCGCTCCACCAGCCGGAAGTGCTGGTGGACCATGCCGATCCCGCGCTCGATGGCGTCGCGCGGCGAGCGGAGCACCACCCGCTCGCCGGCGACACGGATCTCGCCCTCGTCGGGGCGATAGAGCCCGCTCAGGATGTTCATGAGCGTGGTCTTGCCCGCCCCGTTCTCCCCGAGCAGAGCGAGGACTTCGCCCGGGTACATCGCGAGGTCGATCCCGGCGTTGGCAACCGCGCCGGGAAAGACCTTGACGATCCCGCGGAGCTCGACGAGCGCTTGCGGTCGACCCTCCGCCATCAGCCGATCATTTCGCGGTCGGCGACGGTCCGTCGATTCCCTGGACGAGGAAGCGGGTGCTGGTGATGTCCTTCAGGCTCATCACCTCGCCGGCGGGGACGCGCAGGTTGCCCTCCTGGTCCTTGATCGGCCCTTTGAAGATCTGGAGCTTGCCGCTGATGATGTCCTGCCGAGCCTGCTCGACCAGCTTCTTGACCGAGTCGGGGATCGCCTCGTGGAGCGGCGCCAGCGAGAGCAGCCCGTCGGAGAGGCCGCCGTAGTAGTCCTCGGACTTGAACTGACCGGCGAGGATCGCCTTGACGTTCGCCTCGTCGAGCGGCCGCCAGTCGTAGACGGGACCGGTCAGGAATGCCTTGGGCCCGAACGGCGCCATGTTGGAGTTGTTGCCGATGGCGTACTTTCCGGCCTCCGCCGCCGCCTGGACCGGCGCCGGCGAGTCCTGATGCTGGCCGATGACGTCGGCGCCCGCGTCGATCAGCGCCTTGGCCGCGGCCTTCTCCTTGGGCGGGTCGTACCAGGTGCGCGTCCACACGACCTTGACCTTCGCCTGCGGGTTCGCCGCCCACACGCCGAGCGCGAAGGCGTTGACGCCGGGCAGCACGCCGGGCGTCGGATGGGCGGCGACGAAGCCCACGATGTTCGACTTCGTCATCTTGCCGGCGATGAGCCCGGTGAGGTACCGCGGCTCCCAGATGCGCCCGTACATGGTCTTGACGTTCGGCGCCAGGCCGATGCCCGGGCCCGTGCCGACGATGTGCACGTCGGGGTGCTTCTTGGCGACCTCGAGGCTCAGCTTCTGGTAGCCGAACGAGGTCATGAACAGGATCTTGTAGCCCTTCTGGATGAGCTGCTCCATGACGCGCACGGCGTCGGCGGTCTCGGGCATGCTCTCCACGAAGGTGGTGTCCGCGCCGAGCGCTTGCTCCAGGTGCTTGCGGGCGACGTCGTGCTGGAACGTCCAGCCGGCGTCGCCGACCGGTCCCGTGTAGACGAACGCCACCTTGGGCTTGGCCTGGGCCGCGGTGTCGCCCGGCACCAGAAGCGCCGACGACAGCGCGATGAGCGCGACCCACGTCGCCGCGACACGGCTGAGTCCTCGAAGACCTTCACGAGTCATGACATCCTCCTCCCTGTTCTTGGCCTCGGCGACGAGCGGTGGGGCCGGCGCTGTCCTCGAGCCCCCCGGTCGCTCCAGCCCCCGCATTATAGACGGGCTTGCGCACGGAACGGTCACCGCCGATCATCCTCGGGTGCGCAGGCCGCCATCCCGACCGCGACGGGGAGTGTCACATCATGGCTGACGGGTTGTCTACGATCCTCGAGACGACAGAGGCGGAGCGTCTGGCCACGGGGTTCGTCTTCACCGAAGGGCCCCTGTGGCACCCCGACGGCTTCTTCTATTTCGTCGACATTCGCGCGAGCGTGCTGTACCGGCTGACACCTGGCCGCGCGCCGCAGGTCGTGCGCGACAAGACCGGCGGGGGCAATGGCACGACGTTCGATCTCCAGGGGCGGTTGATCGTCTGTGAGGGGGACAACCGTCGCGTCACGCGCATGTCCGCCGACGGCCGCATCGAGGTCCTCCTGGATCGGTTCGAAGGCAAGCGCCTGAACCGGCCCAACGACGTGGTCTGCAAGTCCGACGGGAGCATTTACTTCACCGATCCCGGCTTGCGCGTGCCCCTCGCGGAACGAGAGTTGCCCTACTCCGGCGTCTATCGCATCGCGCCCGACGGGGCGGCCAGCCTCCTGGCAGACTTCGAGTACCCGAACGGGTTGGCGTTCTCGCCGGACGAGGGCATGCTCTACGTGGCCAACACGCGCTGGACGCAGTACATCCACGCCATCGAGCTCGACGCCCGCGGCAACATGGTGCGGCGCCGCATCTTCGCCGACATGTCTTCCGACGAGACCGACGGCGTCCCCGACGGCATGAAGGTGGACGTGGAGGGTCGGGTCTACTGCACTGGCCCGGGAGGCACCTGGGTCTTCGCGCCCGACGGCACTCGGCTCGGGATCATTCGCACCCCGGAGGTCCCGGCCAACCTCGCCTTCGGCGGGCCTGATCTACGGACTCTGTTCTTCACCGCCCGCACCTCGGTCTACGCGTTGCGCGTCAAGGTGCCGGGGCAGCCACACCCCTGGTATCGGATCGGGTCGAGGTGACGCCGGGAGGGTGACCATGGACTTCGGGACGTTCCTGCTGATGCAATCGCCTTCCGCGCGTTCCTCGCAGGAGATCTATGCGCGCGGCGTCGAGCTCGCCCAGGCGGCCGAGGCCCTCGGGTTCCGCAACGTCTGGCTCGCCGAGCATCACTTCTCGACCTACGGCTATCTCTCGCGCCCGGCCCAGCTCGCGACGTACATCGCGGCGAAGACGACCCGGCTGCGGGTGGGGACGGCCGTCATCGTGGTTCCGCTCCACCACCCCTTGGTGGTGGCCGAGGAGATCGCGACGCTGGATCTCCTGGCCGGCGGGCGCCTCGACGTCGGGCTCGGGCGCGGCTACCAGCACTACGAGTTCGAGCGGTTCGGCCTGGAGCTCGGGAGCGGCCGCGAGCGATGGGATGAATCGGTCGACATCATCTTGAAATCGCTCGGCGGCCAGCCCTTCAGCTACGAGGGGAAGTTCTTCAAGATCCCGGAGACGTCGGTGTTCCCTCAGCCCGTCCAGAAACCGTATCCGCCCGTCTGGATCACGGCGCAGAGCCCGGAGTCGATGGAGGCGGCCGTGCGCCGCGGGTTCCACGTGCTCACGGGTGGATTCGGCATCGCGATCGAGCGGCTGGCCGAGTTCCGCCGGCTCTTTGACCGCGTCGTGGCCGAGGTCAAACCGCCGCATCCGCTACAGGTCGGGGTGCAACGGGCGGTCTACGTGGCGGACAGCCAGGCCGACACGCGGGCCGCCGCCGAGGAGGCGCGCTGGAACATGCGGGTGACGCTCAGCCTGCGCCACCACTACGAGCGTGTGGAGCGAGGCCGCGCCATCCCCGTGCCGGCGCCGACCGAGCCGGACATCGACGACCTCCTGGATCGCTTCCTGGTCATCGGGACGCCGGACGCGTGCATCCGCCAGATCAAGCGCATCCGGGAGCTGGTGGGCATCACGCACTTCAACGGCAGCTTCTGGTTCGGCGATCTCGAGCAGGCGCGGGTGCTGCGCTCGATGGAGCTCTTCGCCAGGGAGGTCATGCCGGCGTTCGGCTGAGCGCCGGGAGGGGGCGACATGTCGGAGACTCCACTGCGGTTCCAGCTGCGCAAGATCGGCCACGTCGTGCTCAACGTCAGCGACCTCGACGCGGCCGTACGCTTCTATACCGAGATGCTCGGACTCCAGATCAGCGATCGCTACCCTGAGAGCATGGTCCCGGGCGGCATGGTCTTTCTCCGCTGCAACACCGACCACCACGGCGTGGCGCTGGTCGGCGGCGCCCCGAAGCTCCCGCGCAGCACCCTCAATCACTTCGCCTTCGAGGTCGGGACGCTCGACGAGGTGTTCCGCGCCCGCGCCTGGCTGCGCAAGCACGGGGTGCCCATCGTGTTCGAGGGGCGGCGGCGCGCGGGCTGCCAGATCGCCGTCGAGTTCCTGGATCCCGACGGCAACAATCTAGAAATTTACTGGTGCCTCGACCAGGTCGGCACCGGCGGCTACGTGCGTCCGCCGAGCGAGTGGCGGCAGGCCCTCACCCTGGAGGAAGCCGTCGCCAAGCCCGTGGCCGGCCAGCGCCTGCCCCCCGTCTCCGCCGGCGACTGAATCAGATGAGAGTTCCCGCGCCGCAGATCCATCAGCAGCTCGTGTCCGTCCTTCGCGCCTGGGGCATGTCAGACGCGCACGCCGAGACCACGGCCGCGATGATGCTGGAAACCGATCTGCGCGGCGTCGACTCCCATGGCATCTCGATGCTGCCGACCTACGACCGCGAGTTCCGCAGCGGTCGGCTGAACATGCGCCCGCTGTTCAAGACCGTGCGGGAGGGACCGGCCATGGCCCTGATCGACGCCGACGCGTCGCTCGGCCATCCGGTCTCCGTGTACGCGATGAACCTCGCCGTCGACAAGTGTCGCGAGGGTGGCGTGGCCGTGGTGTCGGTGTTCAACTCGCACCACTTCGGCGCGGCGGGCTGCTACTCGAGGATCGCGGCCGAGCGCGGCGTGATCGGCATGGTGACCTCGGCCACCCGCGGCGTATCGATGGTGCCGACCTTCGCCGCCGAGCCCGTGATGGGGACCAATCCGCTGGCGTTCGCGGCGCCCGCGAAGCGTAATCCCCCGTTTCAGCTCGACATGGCGACGACTACGGTCGCCGCCGGGAAGGTCAAGGTCCACAAGCTGAACCACCGCCCGTTGCCGCCGGGCTGGGTCGTCGACGGCAGCGGCCAGGCGGTGACCGATGCGCAGGAGGCGTTCCGTTACGTCTTCGAGCGGCCGGAGGGCGGCATCACGCCGCTCGGGGGCCCGCGGGAGCTGGGCGGCCACAAGGGCTACGGTCTCGCGGTCATGGTGCACATCCTCGGCGGGACGCTGTCCGGCGCCTCGTTCTCGCCGATCCGCAACCGGACGCAGAAGCCCTCCGATCCGCACAACATCGGCCACTTCTTCCTGGCGCTCGATCCGCGCGCATTCCGGGTCGGCGGGGAGTTCGAGGACGACCTCGATCAGGTGATCGACGTGCTCCACGGCGCCCGCCGCGCCGATCCCGCGCAGCCCGTGCTGGTCGCCGGCGATCCGGAGATGGCGACGCGGGCCGAGCGGCTCCGCGTCGGCGTGCCCATCCCCGACGATCTCATGGAGCAGCTGCGGGCGGTGGCGAAGAGCGCCGGCGTGCCGTTCGTCCTGGCCACCTGATGCACGGGAGGAGCGGAGCGCTGAACGACAACGCCTACCGGGTGCGCGCCGAGCGCGGCCAGGTGCAGCTCGGCACGTGGGTGACCATGATCCGGACTCCCGCAGTCCTCACACTCCTCCGAGGGCGTGCGCCAGATGATCGCGCTGGGGGCGACCATTACTCGTCGGACGCGGCCGTGCTGCGGTCGAGCTAGGCGGCGGCCATCGACGAGGTCCGCCCTCGCTAGAGTCTCGTCTCGTCGACCGGGAGGCCCAGCCAGTGCCGGCCGACCAGCTCGTAGTTGGCGAGGCGCGATTGTATGTGCTGACTGATGACGTGAATGTCCTGGAAGTGGCGCTGGAGTGGATGACCCTCGTAGACCGCCGTCACCCCGGCGGCGTTGTAGACGGTGTCCACCACCTGGACGCCCAGTCGAATCGCATGGGTCGTGGCCAGGCGCAGGGTCGCGCGCTGGTCCAGGCTGATCGTGCCCGTTGCGCTCACGTGGGCCCAAACCTCGCGGACCGTCTCGGTCAAGAAGGCCCGGCCGGAACGGAACTGGGCTTCGGCGTGGCCGACGTCTGACTGGACCAAGGGCTGATCGCGGAGCAGCCCTTTCGTGGACCGCGGCGTCTTGGCGCCGGCCAGTTCGAAGAAGGCTTCGAGACAGCTGCGGGCCACGCCGAGGGCCACCGAGGCATCGCCCGACGCGAACAGCAGGGTCCGGGGGATCTGGTACAGCGGGCCGGTCTCCACCAGTGGCGCGCCGGCCGGCAGAACGCTGCGCTCGGCGGGCACGAACACGTCGTTCACGGCGAAGTGGTGAGTCCCGGTGCCGCGCATGCCCCGCACGTGCCAGGTGTCGAGAATCTCGGCGTCGGCGACCGGCACGAACAGGTAGCGCGCTTCGGGCTGACCGTCGTCCAGCAGTCTCGGGTGGCCGTTCTCGACGACCTGGGCGTTCGCGGCCAGCCAGGCGGCATGCCGGCAGCCGGTGCTGAAGCCCTGGCGGGCGGTGACCCGATAACCGCCCGGGACCACGACCGCCTTGCCAGTCGGGGCGGGACTGTTGGCCACGACGCTCCGCGGTGTGTCGATCCAGATCGAGCGAGCGACCTCGTGGGGCATCCGGGCCGCGTAGGTCGCAAAGATTGCGCCCTGATTGACGATCCAGCCGGTGCTGGCGTCGGCCTTCCCGATCTCCTCGATCACCTGAACGTAGGTCGGCAAATCGAGCTCTGAACCGCCCAGGGCGCGTGGAACCGCCAGATGGAACATCCCGGCGTCGGCCAGCGCCTCGAAGAGCGGCCGCGGGAGCTCCCGCTCCGCCTCGATCTGATCGGCGCAGGATCGGATCAGGGGAACCAGCTTCCGGGCAGCTTCGAGGGGCGATCGGGTCTCGCTGGAGGTCATAGGGCCACCAGAAGGGTACATGAGCGTGTATGATCCTGTCCCTGTGATCCAGCGTATGCGAATCGAGATCATCTGCACGGGCGACGAGGTGCTGACGGGGACGATCGTCAACACCAACTTCAGCTACATCAGTCAAAAGCTCGAAGAGGTCGGCCTCTCGGTCCAGTGGGGAACGACGGTCGGGGACGACCGGGAGAGCCTGCTGCGGGCGTTTCAACTGGCGGGGGAGCGCGCCGACGCGGTCATCGTCAACGGTGGCCTGGGCCCCACGGTCGACGATCTGTCGCAGGAAGTCGCGGCCCAGGCGGCCGGCGTCGATCTCGTCCTCAGCGAAGAGTGGCTGGCCCGGATGGAAGAGTTCTTTCGCCGACGCAGCCGCGTGATGCCATCCAACAACCGCAAGCAGGCCATGCTGCCCGTCAACGCCGAGCTGATCGACAATCCGATCGGCACCGCCGGCGGCTTCGCGCTCGACATCGGCAAGGCCCGCTTCTTCTTCACCCCGGGGGTGCCGCGCGAGCTCCGGCGCATGCTCGAGGAGCAGATCATTCCGCGACTCCTCGCGCGCGGCGGCCTGCAGGCGGCCATCCATCTGAAGCGATTCCACTCGTACGGGCTGGGCGAATCGCACGTCGACGCCCTGCTCGCGGGCCTGGAAGAGCTGGTCCCCGATGGGAGTGTGAAGCTCGGCTTCCGGGCCCACTATCCGCAGCTCGAAACCAAGCTGACCGTGCGCGGCACCGACCTGGACGATATCCGGAGGAAACTCGGACCGGTCGAGCGGGAAGTGCGTAAACGGCTCGGCAATTTCATCCTGGCCGAAGACGATCAGACGCTGGAGGGTGTCGTCCTGGGAGAGCTGGCGAGCCGTCAGGCCTCGCTGTCGATCGTGGAGACGTTCACGAGCGGACAGATCGCCGCCCGCCTCGCCCACCTCCCGGGCGCGGAGAAGGTCTTTCGCCGTGGCCTCGTGGCCCGCGACCTGGGCGAGGTGTGCGCGGCCGTCGGCCTCCCGGGCCCTTCATCGACGGGCGAGATCACCCGCGAGACGGCCGAGGCCGTGGCGCAAGCCGCGCGACGGCAGACCGGCTCCACGCACGCGCTGGCGGTGCTGATCGATCTCGACGAAGGCCCGGACCGCATCGAGTTCGGCGGGATCATCTGTCTGGCGATCGCCACCGAGCAGGAGGTCGCCTCCCGGCGCAGTCGCATCGTGGGCGGTCGCGAGTGGGTACGCCTGGGCGCGGTCGAGATGGGGCTGGACTGCCTGCGCCGCCATCTCCAGGGTTGCCCGTGTACGAGCGGATCGACTTCGAGAAAGTCTGAGCGCGAGCGAGGCCAGCCATGCACTTCGGAATCTTCCTCGAGGAACGGCGTCCGGGGACCAGCGACACCGCCGCGTTGCAGGAAACGCTCGAGCTGGCCGAGCTGGCCGAGGCGTGGGGACTCGACGGCGTGTGGCTCGGCGAGATCCACTTCAACCCGGCCCGCTCCGTGCACTCGGCCCCGATCGCGCTGGCCAGCTTCATCGCCGCCCGCACGTGGCGCGTGCGCATCGGCACGGCCGTCCAGGTCCTCCCGTTGGGCAACCCGCTGCGCATCGCCGAAGACGTGGCGACGGTGGATCACCTCAGCCAGGGGCGCTTCGACTTCGGCATCGGTCGTAGCGGCTCCCCGCGCGCGTACGATGCGCTGGGCGTCCCCTACGGCGAGAGTCAGGCGCGCTTCGAGGAGGCCCTGCAGATCATCCGGGAGGCCTGGAAGGGCGAGCCGTTCAGCTATCAAGGCAAGTTCTTTCGCTTCGAGAAGGCCGTGGTGGCGCCGCGGCCGTATCAACAGCCCCATCCGCCCATCCGCATGGCCGCCAACTCCCAGGAGACCTTCCCGCTCGTCGGCCGACAGGGCCTCCCGATCTTCGTGGGGCTGCGCGACCTGGGCATCCCCGAGCTTCAGCGCAACCTCGCGGCCTACCGCGCGGCGTGGCGGCAAGCCGGTCACCCCGGCCACGGCGACGTCTGTCTCCGCATCCCGATCTATGCGGCCGCCACGGAAAAGGAAGCCGTCGAGGAGCCGCGCGAGAACATGACCTACTTCTTCCGCCGTCACGCCGACATCGTGAGAGCCGGGGTGGGGCGGGCCGACACCGGGCCCGGGGACCGGCGCCGGGCCAGGCTCGACGAGATCGCGAATCTTTCGTATGACGACATTCTGGAGACGCGCGTGGCGTTCGGCACCGCCGCCAGCCTGACCGATCGCCTTCGTCGGTTACGGGAGGAGCTCGGCCTCGACGGCATCGTGGCCGAGCTGAATCCCAGCGGGCTGTTCCCCCTGGAGCGGATGCAGCGGACGCTCCGGGTCTTCACCCACGAGGTGATGCCGGCCCTCAAGGGCCGCTGAAGGAGGGTAGTCATGGCCAGACTCACTCCCATCACGACCATGAACCAGGTGGCCGCCAAGGACCACGCCATCGTCGAGGCCATCGTCAAGAGCCGCGGCGCGCTCCAGGGGCCGTTCACGATGTTCCTGCACTCTCCGGAGCTGGCCGGACGCGTGGCGCACCTGGGCGCCTTCGTCCGCTTCGAGGGCTCGCTCGACATGCGGGTGCGGGTGCTCGCCGCGATGACAGTCGCCCGGGAGCTCGACGCGGTCTACGTGTGGGGCGCCCAGACGGGCGCAGCACGGAAACAAGGCGTGCCGGAGACGACCATCACGGCGATCCGCGAGAAGCACGCGCGCGGCCTGCCCCCGGAGGACGCTCAGATCGTGGAGTTCACCCAGCAGCTCATTCGAAAGCATCGGGTCGACGATGCGACCGTGAAGGCGCTGCAGAAGCGGTTCGGCGACGACAAACTCATTCAGCTGACCGGGGCCATCGGGTACTACAGCATGCTGGCCATGACGGTCAACGCCTGCGAGCTGGAGGCGGGCCCGGGCGCCGAGGTCCTGAAGGTCTAGTCACTATAACGTGCGCGCCCGGAGCGGGCAAGGACGCTAGCCGGGGCTTGACGGCGGCGCGGCGCCGACGTATCCGTAGGCGCCGTGACCCCTTCTGACTCCGACCGCGATCCCCCCTGGGCCTGGGAAGAGCGCCGCTGGCGCGCCGGGGTGGAGAAGGTCCGTGCCGGGCGCTCGCTCCGGCCGGCGGGCTGGAAGGACGGCGCCCGCGTCTGCGTGGCGCTCTCCTTCGACTCCGACCACGAGACCTCCACCCTGCGCGAGGGGTCGATCTCGCCCGGGCGGCTGTCCCAGGGCGAGTACGGCTCGCGCGTGGCGGTGCCGCGCATCCTCGCGCTGCTGCGGCGCCACGGCATCCGGGCCTCCTTCTTCGTGCCGGCCGTGGTGGCCATGCTCCATCCCGAGGAACAGCGCCGGGTCGCCGCCGAGGGACACGAGCTGGCCATGCACGGCTGGATCCACGAGATGACCAGCCAGCTCACGCTGGCGGTGGAGCGCGACCTCATGCGGCGCGCCTACGAGACCCTGGCCAAGATCGCCGGCCGGCCGCCGGTGGGCGTGCGGTGCCCGTCCTGGGACTTCAGCCCGGCAACGCTGGGGTTGATCCGGGAGCTCGAGCTCGTCTACGACTCGTCGCTGATGGCCGACGACGAGCCCTACGAGCTGCTGGAGGACGGTGAGCCTACGGGGATCGTCGAGCTGCCGGTGGAGTGGATCAAGGACGACGCGCCCTACTTCGGGATGAACCGGGCCTCCGCCCTCCGGCCCTATACGCCGCCGTCGGCGGTGCTGGAGATCTTCAGGGCGGAGTTCGACGGGGCGGTGGCCGAGGGCGGGCTGTTCCTGCTCACCATGCACCCGCACATCATCGGGCACCGCTCCCGGATCGCCCTGCTGGCGGAGCTGATCGAGCACATGAAGGGCGTGGACGGCGTCTGGTTCGCCACCCACGAGGAGGTCGCCCGGTACTGCCAGGCCCACGCGCGCTGATCACTTCTGACTACCACGCCGACTGTATCGAAGCAGCGGCATTGACCCCGCCCGATTCCCGTACAATTGTTCTCGATGAGCATGCCGGCGACACGTCACCGCTTCACGGTCGAGGACTGGCATCAGATGATCGCGGCCGGCCTCTTCCGGGACGGCCAGCGGCTCGAGCTGCTCGAGGGCGAGATCTTCGAGATGACCCCGATCGGTCCTCCCCACACGAGCGTGGTCGATCGGCTCAACCGGCTATGGATGACCCGACTCGGTTCCCGGGCCATCGTCCGCATCCAGGGGCCGGTCCTGGCGGGGCCCGTCTCTGAGCCCGAACCTGACGTCGCCCTCCTCCGGGAGAGGCCCGACTTCTATCGGGAACAGCACCCCCACCCGAACGACGTGCTGCTCGTCATCGAAGTTGCCGACAGCTCGCTCGAATACGATCGTGCCAAGCTGCGGATCTATGCCGTGGCTGGCATGGCCGAGGTCTGGATCGTCGATCTCCAGAACGAGCGCGTCGAGATCTACCGCGCTCCCGCTGCGGCTGGCTACGCGGACGAGCGCGTGCTGCGCCGCGGTGACCGAGGAGCCTGCCTGGCCTTTCCCGCAGTCATCGTCACGGTCGACGAGATCCTCGGCTGACCGACGCCGCACGACGATCGCAGCCAAGGCCCACGCCCGCTGATCACTCCTCGAACGCGCGGATCCGGCGCAGCTCGGGGAAGAGGTACATCCACAGCGCGGCGACGGTGATCGTGCCGATGCCGCCGATCAGGACGGCCGGCACGGGGCCGAAGAGCGCCGCCGCCAGGCCCGACTCGAACTCGCCCAGCTGGTTCGACGTGCCGGTGAAGAGCGAGTGCACCGCGCTCACCCGCCCGCGCATGGCGTCGGGCGTCCGGATCTGCACCAGCGAGAAGCGGATGACGACGCTGACGACGTCCGAGGCGCCCAGCACGCACAGCGCGGCGAGCGAGAGGAGGAGGTTGGTGGAGACGGCGAACACCACGGTGGCCGCGCCGAAGATGATGACGGCGCGGAAGAGGGCGCGTCCCACCCGTCGCTCGAGCGGGCGCTGGGCCAGGAAAACCGACATCGCCAGCGCGCCCACGGCCGGCGCCGAACGCAGCAGCCCCAGGCCCGCGGGGCCCGTGCCGAGGATGTCCCGGGCGTAGATGGGCAGGAGCGCCGTCGCCCCGCCGAGCAGGACGGCAAAGAGGTCGAGCGACATCGTGCCCAGCAGCACCGGCCGTCTCCGGATGAAAGCGATCCCCGAGAACAGCGCGTCGAGCGTCACGGGCTCGCGCTCGCGTACCGCTTGCTCGACGCGGATCGCGGCCGCGCACACGGCGGCGACGAGGACCAGCGCGGCGATGGTGAGGTAGGCCTCAGTCGGGCGGAGGCCGTAGAGGACGCCGCCGAGCGCCGGCCCGACGATGCGCGCCGTCTGGTTGGCGGAAACCGACCAGGCCGCGGCGCGCGTGATGAGCGGCCGCGGCACGACGTCCGGCACCAGGGCCGCCAGGGTGGGGGTCTCGAACACACGCGCCGCCCCGACGATCGCCATGGTGGCGAGGATGCTCCCCCGGCTCAGCCAGCCGCCCGCCGTGCCGAGGGCCAGCGTGGCGGCGGCCGCCGCCTTCACGACCTGGCAGACGATCACGATGCGGCGGCGATCGTAGCGGTCGGCCGCCTGGCCGGCGACGAGCGCGAGGAGGAACATCGGCACGAACTGCGCGAGGCCGACCAGTCCGAGATCGAGGGCACTGCCGGTCAGGGCGTAGAGTTGCCAGCCGACCGCGACGGCTTGCACGTGCAAGGCGAGGGTGGAGAGCACGCGCGCAGACCACAGCAGCGCGAACGACCGGTGGACGAAGACGGCGGGCATCCGCGCCTCCTCTCGCGCGGCCGCATTGTACCCGGCGCATGGACCCCGGCCGATTGCCGGCGCCGACCTCCTGCCGTAGGGAACAGGACCGAAACGCGGTATTCTCCACCACCGAGAGGCGGGGCCCGGGCGATCCCGACCCGGCATCCGAGGGGCGGCCGCAGGAGCGATAACGGCGACTTACCGGGACCATAGGGGGCAGGCCATGCTGATCGTCGACGCGCAGGTCCACATCTGGAGAAACAACAAACCCACGAATCCGAACCACCGGCAGGTTTCCGATTTCTCGCAGGACGATCTCCTGAAGGAGATGGACGAAGCGGGCGTCGACGCGGCCGTGATCCATCCGCCCGGCTGGGACCCTAATTCCAACGAGGTGGCCGTCGAGGCTGCCCGCCAGCACCCCGACCGGCTCGCCATTCTCGGAAACTTCCCGCTCGATCGCCCGGAGAGCCGCGCGCTGATCGACGGCTGGAAGCGCCGGCCGGGGATGCTCGGCCTCCGCTTCGCGCTCCTCCAGCCGCATCAGCGAACGTGGCCGACGGATGGAACCATGGACTGGCTGTGGCCGGCGGCCGAGCGCGCCGGGCTGCCCGTCGCGCTGCTGGCGGCGAATTTCCTGCCGCTCGTCGGGCAGCTCGCTGACCGGCATCCGGGCCTGAAGCTGATCGTCGATCACCTGGGCCGACCCTCGGGCACGAAAGACGAGGCGGCCTGGGCCAACCTTCCCGAGCTGCTCGCGCTCGGGAAGCATCCGAACGTGGCGATCAAAGCCACCGGGGCGCCCAGCTACTCCAGCGGGCCCTATCCCTATCGCAACATCCATGGGTACCTCCGCCAGATCTACGACGCCTTCGGTCCCGAGCGGATGTTCTGGGGCACCGACATCACGCGCATGCCGTGCTCCTGGCGGCAGTGCGTGACCATGTTCACGGAGGA